>CAJMQR010000117.1 GCA_905215665.1 uncultured bacterium
CATCCCTGCCCGCAGCAGGCTGCAAGCGCATCCAGCGTTTCCGGTCCCGGCGGAGTTTCACAGAGGATCGCGTCGTCGATTACCGCCAGCGCGGAGACGGCGGTGTCCGGGAAGCGGGAGGTTCCGTCGGGATAGACTCCAAAGCCAGTCAGCGCACGGTTCAGCGTTTCCGAAATCGTAACAATTTCTTTACAATCTGCAGCAAAATACAGTGGGATAGCCAATAGACAAACCTCCGATCCGGTGGTATAATAACTCACGCAATTACTACTTATTATGGAAATGTTGAGAAGAATATGCTTTCTTTTTTACCGAAATTTCTTTTCCCGCGTCTCACGGATATCACCCCGGATTTTCTGCACAGGGAGCATATCCGTCTGCTGCTTATGGACTTTGACAATACCATGCTTCCATATACAACGGATTGTCCCGACGCGCCGCTTCTGACGTGGATTGAGCAGATGCAGCAGGCCGGTATCCGCCTGTGCATCGTTTCAAACAGCAGGCGAAGCCGCGTTCCGCGTTTTTCCGAGAAGTACGGACTGGACTGCGTCACGCGGGCGAAAAAGCCCTTTTCAAAGGGGATCCGTATCGCCATGCAGCGCTATGGCATCGGCAAGGCGGAGACTGCGCTCGTCGGCGATCAAATCTTTACGGATGTTTTAGGTGCGAATCTTGCGGGGGTTACCTCTTTGCATGTTCCTTCCATTCATAACCACACGTTCTGGCTGAAGCTGCGGCACGTTTTTGAGCTGCCGTTTTTGGCTATGTCGAAAAAAAGGAGAGTCGTTTTATGAAAAATCTGGACAAGTACCGTTCCGTCCTGACGCAGGAGATGCAGGGGCTTCTCCTGACCTCCCGTTACAGCCGCATGTATGCGGCGGAGTTTGATATTGCGGAGGGCACCGCCGTCGTCGGCAAAAACGGCGCCCGTTATTTCACGGACAGCCGCTATATTGAGTCCGCGCAAAAGAATCTCAAGGGATTTGAGGTGCTGGAAACAAAGGCAGGCTGTTCCGAAATCGATCTGATCAATCAGGCGGTCAGGGATCTTGGCATTACCTGCCTCGGTTTCGAAGAGCAGTATCTTACCGTCTCGCAGTTTGAAAACTACAAGGAGAAGATTGCCGCCGGCTTTGTCCCGGCACAGAAGGCGATCAACGCTTTCCGCGCGAGCAAGGAGCCCTGGGAGATCGAGCGCATGCTTGAGGCGCAAAGAATCACGGACAAGGCATTCTCCGAGGTCTGTGGGCGCGTCCGCGAGGGCATGACCGAAAAGGAATTGGCGGCGGAGCTGATCTACTGCCTGTATAAAAACGGCGGCGAAGGGCTTTCCTTTGATCCGATCGTCGTTTCCGGTCCGAACACAAGTATGCCCCACGGCGTTCCCGGCGACCGAAAGCTCCAAAAGGGCGACTTTATCACGATGGATTTCGGCGTTCTCTATCAGGGCTACTGCTCCGACATGACCCGCACCGTCGCCCTGGGCTATGCAACGGACGAGATGCGCCGGGTCTATGACACCGTCCTGAAGGCCCAGCTTGCGGGCATCGCGGCAAGCCGCGCCGGCGTTACAGGGAAAGAGGTCGACACCGCCGCCCGTGACGTGATCACCGCGGCCGGCTACGGCGAGTATTTCGGCCACAGCTACGGCCACAGCCTCGGTCTTGAGATTCATGAAGCGCCCAACTGCGCCCAGCGCTGTCCGCAGCCCATACCAGCGGGCGCCGTCTGCTCGGCGGAACCGGGCATCTATCTGCCCGGAAAATTCGGCGTGCGCATCGAGGACGTCGTGATCTTTGAAGAGGGCGGATGCACGGACATTACGCACAGCCCGAAAGATTTGCTGATTCTGTGATGAAATTCAGGAAAAGGGTTGAAATTTCTTCTTATATCGGTTAGAATAGAATTGTATTTTATGAATCATTTTTCCCGTTGAGGGGGAAAATAGGAGGACAAGCAATATGATTTCTGTCAGCGATTTTAGAAACGGCGTTACCTTTGACATGGACGGCAAGGTCATGCAGATCATTGAGTTCCAGCATGTCAAGCCTGGCAAGGGAGCCGCTTTCGTTCGTGTCAAGATGCGCAACGTCATTACCGGCGGCGTGACTGAGACGACCTTTAACCCGAATGATAAGTATCCCACCGCATATATCGAGCGCCGGAAGATGGATTATTCCTACAACGACGGCGACCTGTACTACTTCATGGACAACGAGACCTACGAGATGACGCCCGTCAACGCCGATATCCTCGACGCCAGCTTCCGTTTCGTGAAGGAGAACGACCAGTGCACCGTGCTGTCCTATAAGGGAAGCGTTTTCAGCGTGGAGGCTCCCAATTTTGTCGATCTCGAAGTGACCAAGACGGAGCCGGGTCTGGCCGGCAACACCGCAACCAATACCCTGAAGCCCGCAACCGTGGAAACCGGCGCAGAAGTTCGCGTACCTCTCTTTATCAACGAAGGCGACAGAATTTCCATCGATACGCGTACCGGCGAGTATCTTGGCCGTGCCAAGGGCTGACCGAACGCCAACTGAAAGGAGTACGACATGACACTCTCTGAAAAATCCGCATATCTGAAGGGCTTGATGGACGGACTGAACCTGAGTAAGGAGACACCGGAGGGAAAGATGATCTCCGGCATCGTTGATCTCCTGCAGGATATGACCTCTTCCATCAGTGATCTTGAAGAAAACGCAATTGCCGTTTCCGACGAGCTGGATGAGATCGAGGATGATCTGGATGCCATTGAAGAATTCCTGATGGATGAAGACGATGAGGATGAGGACGAGGACGACGTAGTGGACTTCTCTGACGACGATGGAGAGGATTTCGACTACGACGAGGACACCACCTATGAGGTAACCTGTCCGAAGTGCGGCGAGGTGATCGAGGTGGACGAGGAAACGCTTCTCAACGAGTCCATCGACTGTCCCAAGTGCGGCGAACCGCTCGAATTTGAATTCGACGAAGACGATGAACTGTAATAAAAGATTCCGACAGGCGGTCAGCCTGCCGGAATCTTTTTATTCACCCGCGAGCGTTATTTGTTTTTGGAGCGGAACAGACGGTTGAGAATATAAACGCTGAGCATAACCAGGATAATAACGATAAAGATCGAACCCCAGCCCTGGCCCATAAGTTTCAGAGCCTCCTGCCACGTGGCAGGCCGCGCGGGGATCTCAGCCGCCGCAGTCAATACTTGAAAGAACATATTGTTTACGCCTCCTTAATGGAACAGATAGACCAGGCTCAGGATCAGGCCGCCCGCGATGACGGAAGCAATCTGGCCGGAGACATTGACACCGATGGTATGCATGAGCAGGAAATTCTGGGGATCCTCCTTCAGCCCCATCTTGTGAATCACACGTGCGGACATCGGGAACGCGGAAATGCCGGCCGCGCCGATCATGGGATTGATCTTCTTGGCTTTCGGCAGGAAGATGTTAATCAGCTTTGCGACCAG
>CAJMQR010000118.1 GCA_905215665.1 uncultured bacterium
TCTTCCACGCCAATGTCGGTCAGCAGCCCCTTGAGTTCGGGGAAGGGCATGGAGTAGCGCTGCGACAGATACCGAAGCGACGCGCCCAACTCACCGTCCGGCCCACCGGACACCGCAGGACTGCAATCCCTGTTTATACCAATGACCAAGTGAAATGGTTCTCTCCATTATCATTTGCGCAAGGTGCATCAGAGAGAAATCCGGTAGACCACGGTCAGCCGGAGACGGGATTTGTCAAAGACACACCGTTCAATTACTGCGTTCGCCACTTCGTATTTTTCAGCGATGGAGGCCGGTGCCGCAAGCGTCTCCAGCGCGGCTTCGATTCCGGCGCGCAGGGCGTCAGCGCCGCTTTCTGCCGGAGTTTCCTTCGGAGCCGCTTCCGCCGCGGTACGCGCACCGGCGATTTCCTCTTCAAGCGGGGGCTTCAGGCGTTTGTATTCTTCAAGAGAGAGAACCCCGTTCAGATAAGCCTCGGTTAGTCGCGACAGCTTTTGCTCCGCGCGGCGGAGCCGGGCTTTTTGCAGGTTTTGCCGGTCTGCAGTATCCGAGCATGAAGGCGTCAGACGGTAGGAAATCCGCGCGGCATGCCGGAGATCCGTCTGCAGGCGCGAAACAAGCGCGGTGGCGAGAAGCTCCGCGGAGATGTGCTGACTGGCCTTGCAGCGCCCCCTGATGTAATTGTTGCATCGGAGATAGCCGCTTCCGGAGCAGACCAGCGTCGCACCGCAGACAGCGCAGCGCACAATGCCGCACAGCCAGTGCTTCCGCCCGGAGGCCGGACGGGCGCGGTAGGGCCGGCGCGCCTTGCTCTCGGCAATGCGCTGCTGTACGGCCTGCCAAAGCGCGGCGGAAACCAGCGGTTCGTGCGCCGCATCCGCGATGAGCAGATTGGGATCCGTGAAGTTCCGCCGGGTACGGCCAGTGGGGTTCCAGCGCAGCTTTCCAATGTAGACGGGGTTGCGAAGGATGTATTCGACCGTGCGGTTTTCAAAGGCGGAGCCGCGGTGCGTTGTGACATGCATATCGTTGAGCCACCGGGCAATCTGGAAAAAACCCTCTCCGGCGGCGAAGCGGCGGAACATCTCCCGCACCACAGGCGCCTCCGTCTCCTCCGGCAGGTATCCGTGATTTTCAAGACGGTAGCCGAAGGGTGGGGGTGTCTGCACCTCACCGCGCAGCGCCTTTTCCGTCATGCCTTTTTTGACCTCCTGGCTGAGATTGACGCTGTACGCCTCCGCAAAGCTCTCATAGATCGCTTCCATGACGCCGGAGTAGCTGCCCTCGGCCAGCGGTTCGCGGATGGAAACGACTTCGACACCGGCGCGCTTCAGAATCGCCTTATAAACGACGCTGTCCTCTCTGGAGCGGGCAAAGCGGTCAAACTTATGCACCAGAACGACGGAAAAGCAATGCTCCTTCGCATCCGCAATCATCCGCTGAAAGGCCGGGCGCTTCTCCGCGCGGCGGCCGGAAAGCCCCTCATCGGCATAGATATGGCGCTCGTCCAGCAGAAGCTCGTGTGCATCGGCGTATGTCCGCAGCTCCCGGAGCTGCGCGGCGGGGGAATACTCGGTCTGATCTTCGGTGGACACGCGGATATATGCCGCGGCAATACGCTGCATGCGCTCACCTCCCAAATCATACTCTATGCGGAGAGCGGCGGCGATCATGCCGGCATCAAAGAAGCCACAGCGGAATAAGCTGTCTGCGGGAGGTGGGAAGATGGCGCGGGAAATACGGATTGAGACGGTGTCCTATGTGCGTCAGAACGGAGAGACGATCCCCTTTGAGGCACTTACGCCGGAGCAGCAGAAAAACGCGGCGACAGCGCTCAAGCTGGCGCTGCTGCGGGAGCTGTTCTGCGGCAGGGCAGAGTTCTTCCCCAGTGAAAAAGAGAAGCCCTGACGCGCGTTATTTCCGGCAGCGGGCAAGCTGATAAAAGGCGACGGCGCTGGCCGCCGCAACGTTGAGGGAGTCAACGCCGTGCGACATGGGAATACGGACGGTGTAATCACAGTGCGCGATGGTTTGCGGCGCGAGGCCGTCTCCCTCCGTGCCGAGCACGACGGCAAGCTTTTCCTCCGCGGCCAGACGGGGATCCGCGATATCCAGAGAATCCCCGCACAGCGCCATGGCCGCGGTCCGGAAGCCCAGATCGTGCAGCAGCTCCGTCCAGGGCCTTTCCTCCGGGAGATAGGCCCACGGAATCTGAAACACGGTGCCCATGCTCACGCGCAGCGCCCGGCGGTAGAGCGGATCGCTGCCCGCGCTGGTAAGCAGAACGGCCTGCATACCCAGCGCTGCCGCAGAACGGAAGATTGCGCCGAGATTGGTGGGATTCATTACGTTTTCCAGCACGGCAATGCGGCTCGCGTCCGCGCAGACGGCGCGTGCGGAGAGGGGCGCAGGACGCCGCATGGCGCAGAGCATCCCGCGCGTCAGATGGAAGCCTGTGAGCTGTGTCAGAACCTCCAGCTCCGAAACATAGACCGGAACGCCGGGGCAGCGCGCGAGAATCTCCCGTGCTTTTCCCTCCACATGTTTGCGCTCCATCAGAAAGGAAACCGGCTCACAGCCGGCGTCCAGCGCCCGCCCGATTACAAGCGGGCTTTCCGCGATAAACAGGGCGTTGGCCGGGTCGGCGCGGTTGACAAGCTGGTTTTCCGTCAGACGGGCGTAGACGTCCAGCTCCGGTGCGGAAAAATCCGTAATCTCTATGATGTGTGACATCTTCATTCCTCTCCAGACGCAGTTTTTCTGCGGCTATTATACTAAAGCCGCGGAGAAAAAGCAAACGCAAGATATGCAGGCGGCTTCCGGGAGAAACTCGCTGTTGACATTTCGACAAAATCCTGCTATATATGTGTGGGAATCACATACGGGGAGCGGACGGTATGAAAAGGATCTGGTGTCAGCTAAAGGTATATGCAGTCATTGTACTCTGTGCGTTGCTGCTCGCCGGCAGCTACCACATTTTTATTTTTCCGAATCAGTTTGCGCCTGCCGGAATTCCGGGCATCGCGACGATTATCCAGTATTTGTTCCACTTCAAGGTCGGCTATCTGACGATGATTGTCAATGTGCCCCTGCTGCTTCTGACCTTCTTCATTGTGGGGAGAAAATTTGCAATCCGGTCGGCTGTTTTTGCCGCGGTGTTTTCCGTGACGCTTCTGCTGCTGGATTATGTGCCGCTGGAACACTACCTTTATCATACGGCGAACGGCACCAGCACCATCCTCGCGCCGGTGGTGGCGGGCGTGATCAGCGGCTTCTGCTATGGCTGCGTGATGCGTCTGGGCGGCAGCACCGGCGGCACCGATCTGGTCGCCGCGCTGATTCATGAAAAACGGCCGCAGTCCAATCTGATCTGGATTATTTTTGCAATCAACGTCGTTGTGGCGGCGGTTTCCTATGTGGTCTACGACTTCAAGATCGAGCCTGTGATCCT
>CAJMQR010000119.1 GCA_905215665.1 uncultured bacterium
AAAAACCCTGCGGCGAAAGCCGCAGGGCTTCGTTTATTTGACAAGGAAATACAGCAGGACAAGCAGGCCGAGCGCGATGCGATAATAGCCGAAAGCGGCGAAGCTGTGCTTTTTGATGTAACTCATCAGGAACTTGATGGCGATCAGCGAGACGACAAAGGCGACCACCATTCCCAGCAGCAGGACGATGCCCTGTACGCCGGAGAAGGCGCCGAATTTGACAATCTTCAGCAGGGATGCGCCGAACATGACAGGAACCGCGAGGAAGAAGGTGTATTCGGCCGCAAGGCCGCGGGAGGCGCCGATCAGGATGCCGCCGAGGATGGTTGCGCCGGAGCGCGAGGTGCCGGGAATCAGCGCCAGAACCTGAAATACGCCGATCAGCAGCGCATCCGTCCAACGAAAATCGTTCATGGTACGGATGCGGGGTGTGCGGCTCTGATTACGCTTTTCCACAAGGAGGAAGGCCACGCCGTAGAGAATCAGCATGGCGGCCACAACGGGTGGATTATAAAGATGCTCCTCCATCCAGTCGTCCAAAGGCAGCCCCACCAGAATGGCCGGAAGGCAGGAAAGCGCGATCTTCAGCCACATGACGATCTTGTCCATGTAGCAGTGATTGTCACAAAAGCGCTGGATGCCGCAGACAACTCTGTTATCGCTGGCTTCCCGGAACCACGAGCGCTTTTTCCGCTTGGCCTTTGTGTGGAAGGGCCAGAGCTTCTGCCAGAACAGAACGATCACGGCAATGATCGCGCCGAACTGAATCACGACTTCAAACATATTCATAAAGGTGTCGGTCAGAACGGGATGATTCTCCGTCTTCCAAAGAGCGTCCACAAGAATCAGATGCCCGGTACTGCTGATGGGCAGCCATTCCGTGACGCCTTCGACAATGCCCAGAAAGATGATTTTCAGCCAATCCAGAAAAGCCATAGCATAACTCCCTTCTGCGTCTATTCTATGCTGTCATTCTCAGTATAGCACAAAAACCGCCGGATGTCAAAAAGGCCGTCCCGCCGGAGCGGGACGGCCTATATACTATTTTCGCTTGCCGCAGCAGGCGCTGCAGTCCGTGCAGCAGCCGGAGCAGCCGCGCTTTTTCCGGCGCAGCAGCCAGACCAGAGCGGCGACCAGCCAGGCGCCTGCCAGCAGCAGGAGAACAACATCCAGCCAACCCATCTCAAAACCTCAAAGGATCAGGGAGAGAAGCTGATACAGCACTGCCGCAACACCCCAGGCCACGAAACACTGAAAGACGGCGACCAGCGCGCCGCGGAAACGGCCGCCCAGCTCCCGGCCGATGGCGGAGATGGCGGCGACGCAGGGCGTGTAGAGCAGGGTAAAGGCGAGGAAGCTGACGGCGGAGGTGGTGGTGAACAGAGCGGGCAGAGTGGCGCTCAGCGCCTCGACTCCCTTGCCGGTCAGAATACCGAGCGTGCTGACAACGGCCTCCTTGGCGGTAAAGCCTGTGATCAGAGCGGTGGTGATCCTCCAGTCCTCAAAGCCCAGGGGGCGGAAGAGGGGTGCGAGGAATCTGCCGATGCCCGCCAGCAGGCTATATGTACTGTCGGTCACAAAATTCAGCCGGGCGTCGAAGGACTCCAGGAACCAGATGACCAGCGTTGCCACGAAAATCACGGTAAAGGCGCGCTGGAGGAAATCCTTCGCCTTGTCCCACAGCAGCATGGCCACGCTCTTGGCCGAGGGCAGACGGTAGTTGGGAAGCTCCATCACGAAGGGCACAGGATTGCCGCGAAACGCGGTCTTGTTGAAGACCAGCGCGGCGAGTATGCCCACAAAGATGCCACCGAAATAGAGCAGCACCATTGTCAGCGCCGCATACTTCGGGAAAAAGGCTGCGGAGAACACCGCATAGATCGGTATTTTTGCAGAGCAGCTCATATAGGGCGTGAGCAGAATGGTCATCCGCCGGTCGCGGGCGGAGGGCAGGGTGCGGGTCGCCATGACGGCCGGCACCGTGCAGCCGAAGCCAATCAGCATGGGCACAAAGCTGCGGCCGGAAAGTCCGAGCTTGCGGAGAAGCTTATCCATGACAAAGGCGACGCGCGCCATATAACCGGTATCCTCCAGAATGGAGAGGAAGAAAAACATCACGACGATGATGGGCAGGAAGCTGACGACGCTGCCCACGCCGGCAAAAATGCCGTCGATGATCAGGCTGTGAACGACGGGGTTGATGCCGTAAGCGGTCAGGCCGGCGCCCACAAGCTCGCCCAGCTTGCCGATGCCCAGCGCCAGCAGATCCTGCAGCGCGGCGCCGAGAACGTCGAAGGTCAGCCAGAAGATCAGGAGCATCACGCCGATGAAAATGGGAATGGCAAAGTATTTGTGCGTCAGGATGCGGTCGAAGCGCACGCTGCGCAGATGCTCCTTGCTTTCCTGACATTTAACGACGGTTTTCGCGCAAAGGCGCTCAATATAATCGTAGCGCATGGAGGCGATCGCGGCGTTTCGGTCCAGCTTGCCCTCTGTTTCCATTTCTACGATGCTGTGCTCCAGCATTTCCAGCTCGTTCTGATTCAGCTCCAGACGCTGAATGATATCCGTATCTCCCTCGATGATCTTAGTGGCGGCAAAACGGCGGGAGACGCCGGCGGCCTGCGCATGATCCTCGATCAGATGCGAGACGGCGTGAATACAGCGGTGTACCGGGCCATCGCCGCAGAAATCCACCCGCTTCGGCGCGCGGCGTTCCCGGACGGTCTGAACGGCAACTTTGATCAGTTCATCTATGCCCTCGTTCTTCGCCGCGGAGATGGGAACAACGGGAATTCCCAATTCACCGCTCATGGCGGCGACGTTGATGGTGCCGCCGTTGCCGCGAACCTCGTCCATCATGTTGAGCGCGAGCACCATGGGGATCTTCATTTCCAGAAGCTGGAGCGTCAGGTAGAGATTCCTCTCGATGTTGGTGGCGTCCACAATGTTGATGATGCCGTCCGGCTTTTCGTTCAGGATGAAATCCCTTGTGACAACCTCTTCGCCGGTGTAGGGCCGCATGGAATAGATCCCCGGCAAATCGACCACGGAGCAGCCCTTCGCTCCGCGCAGTTCACCGGATTTGCTGTCCACCGTGACGCCGGGAAAGTTTCCGACATGCTGATTGGAGCCGGTGAGCTGATTGAACAGCGTGGTCTTGCCGCAGTTCTGATTTCCGACAAGCGCGAATACCATCAGCCGGTCACCTCCGGCAGAATGTCGATCTTCGCGGCGTCATCCAGACGGAGCGTCAGTTCATAGCCGCGCAGACGGATTTCCATGGGATCACCCATGGGCGCGATCTTCTGGACCGTGACCTTTGTATTGGGGATCAGCCCCATATCCAGCAGGCGGCAGCGCAGTACGCCCTCGCCGCCCACGGCAGTTATGACGCCGCTTTTTCCGACGCCCAATTCCTTTAATGTCATAGAAACACCCCTAATACTA
>CAJMQR010000120.1 GCA_905215665.1 uncultured bacterium
GAAACGCCGCGCAGCACGGAGAAATCCGTCTCTGCAAGCAGCGTACAAAAGACGGCGGCGGACGCCGCCGTGCAGCCGCAGGCCGGTGCGGAAGAGGTCGTGCATACCGTGGTGGAAGAGGTACAGACCGTAACCTTCCGGCGGGACAACCCATGGAAGCCTGCCCTGATTTTTGCCGTCATTTTTGCGCTCTTAGCCGCTGCCGCGGTGTTTTTCAGGAGGAAAAAGGGATAGCGCATCAGGCTCTTTGCACGCCTGATGCGCTTTCTTTCGTACAGAGCTGCTTCCCCGTCCCGCTTTTTGGTGCAAATCACGCCGAAAGCGCGGCGATGAAGCGCGCTTTATTCTTTGCGGCAGGTTCCCGCCATGGTGCAGTGTGCGCAGCCGCAGCCGCAGGAGGGTTTCCCCTTTTTTCTTCCCCTTATGAGATGCAGAAGAATGAGCGCGACCGTCAGCAAAAGTGCAAGACAGATCAGAATGGTCGCGAGGTTTTCCGCTATCCATGCAAACATCACGAAAACTCCTTTCCTTTTTATACTTCTTTACCGAACCTTTGCAGTCAGGCGGGTAGCCTCCCTGTACGGGCGGAACAGCAGGAAAACAATCCCCGCCAGGAGCAGAATCGAGGCGATCAGGCCGGGGATACTCACGGCGTGTCCCGGCGCAAAGAGGCTGCCGAACTGATGGATCATCAGAGCGGCCACATAGGCAAAGCCGCACTGGTAGCCGATGGCAAACCATGTCCATTTGGCGGAGTTCATCTCGCGTTTGATCGCGCCGATGGCGGCAAAGCAGGGAGCGCAAAGCAGGTTAAACACCAGGAAGGAATATCCGGTGATTCCGGTGAATGCAGAAGCCAGATTCTGATACACGGTACCGGCACCGCTGGCGTACAGAATTCCCAACGTCCCGACGATGTTCTCCTTTGCAACAAGACCTGTGATGGAGGCAACGGCCGCCTGCCAGTTGCCCCAGCCGAGGGGCTTGAAGATCCACGCCACCGCGCTGCCGATGGCCGCCAGAATGGACGAGGCGATTTCCTCCTCCGAGAGCATGCGGAAGGTGCCGTCTACGAAGCCAAAGTAAGTGGTGAACCACACAAAGATGGTGGACAGCAAAATAATGGTTCCGGCCTTCTTGATAAAGCTCCACCCCCGCTCCCACATACTGCGCAGAACATTGCCCAGCGTGGGCCAGTGGTAGGCCGGCAATTCCATCACGAAGGGCGCGGGCTCTCCGGCAAACATTTTGGTCTTTTTCAACAGGATACCGGAAAGAATAATTGCAGCCATACCGATGAAGTAAGCGGAGGTTGCCACCCATGCACTTCCACCAAAGATCGCACCTGCAATCATGCTGATAAAGGGAACTTTGGCACCGCAGGGGATAAAAGTTGTGGTCATGATCGTCATACGGCGGTCGCGTTCATTTTCAATGGTACGTGACGCCATAATTCCCGGAACGCCGCAGCCGGTACCGATCAGCATGGGGATGAAGCTCTTCCCCGAAAGGCCGAATTTACGGAAGACACGGTCAAGGACAAAGGCGATACGGGCCATATAGCCGCAGGCCTCCAGAAAAGCCAGCAGGAGGAACAGCACCAGCATCTGCGGCACAAAGCCAAGAACAGCGCCGACGCCGGCGACGATCCCGTCCAGAATCAGGCCGCTGATCCAGCCGGCCGCGCCGGCCGTCTCCAGCCCGTTGCCGATAAGTACGGGAATCCCCGGCACCCATACGCCGTAGGCGGCAGGATCCGGCTCTTCAAAGCCGTTCTCTTCCAGATATTTCACCGCTTCCAGATAGGTCACGGGAACAGTCGCTTCCTCATCTGCGCCGTCTGGAATCGCGTCATAATAGGCCGTCAATGTATCAATGGTCAGAGTTTCCTCATCTTCCACCTCCACTGTGGCAGAATCGGAGGAAGGGCTGAATTCTTTCAGTTCCGCTAAAGCGGCATCCGCGTCGAACTCTTCCGCTTCAACATCAATCCCGGCAAAAGCTTCCACCGCCTGAATCGCTGAAGTATAGTTGCCGCTCGCTTCCTCATAAGCGGAGGAACCGATGCCGAACAGATGCCAACCGTCTCCGAACAGGCCGTCGTTCGCCCAGTCGGTTGCGGCGGAACCGACGGTCACCATGGAGAGATAATAGACAAGGAACATGACCGCCGCAAAAACAGGTAGTCCCAGCCAGCGATTCGTCACGATCCGGTCGATCTTATCCGAGGTGGTGAGGCTTCCCATGTTCTTCTTTATATAACAGCTTTTGAGAACCGAAGCAATGTAAATATACCTCTCGTTTGTGATGATGGACTCTGCGTCGTCATCCATTTCCTCTTCGGCCGCCCGGATATCCTTTTCAATGTGTGCAAGCGTCTCCGGAGTCAGCTTCAGGCTTTCCAGAACCTTTTCGTCCCCTTCAAAGAGCTTGACGGCATACCATCTGTGCTGCTCCTCGGGGAGATTATGCACGGCGGCTTCCTCAATGTGCGCGATTGCATGCTCAACGCAACCGGAAAACCGGTGCTGCGGAAGCGTCCTGCCATGCTTCGCGGCGTCGATTGCGGCCTGCGCCGCCTCCATCACGCCCGTACCTTTGAGTGCGGAGATTTCCACGGCTTTGCAGCCGAGCTGGCGGGAAAGCTCCCCGGTGTCGATTTTGTCGCCCCGCTTCCTGACAAGATCCATCATATTGACCGCAAGGACGACGGGGATCCCGAGTTCGGTAAGCTGGGTCGTTAAATAGAGGTTTCTCTCCAGATTGGTGCCGTCAATGATGTTCAGGATTACGTCGGGGCGTTCCCCGATCAGATAGTTCCTCGCAATCACCTCTTCGAGGGTATAGGGAGAAAGGGAATAAATGCCCGGCAGGTCAATGACGGTCACGTCTTCGTGCCTTTTCAGTTTTCCCTCTTTTTTCTCCACCGTAACGCCCGGCCAGTTGCCGACAAACTGATTCGAGCCGGTAAGCGCATTGAACAGCGTCGTCTTGCCGCTGTTCGGATTCCCGGCAAGGGCAATTCGCAAATTCATTTTACAATTCTCTCCTTCTTTCTTAGTTAGCTTTCGCTAACTAATGGATTCAAAAATTTGGGAATTCCACGTTCTGTCTCATAAGACCTCGATCATCTCCGCATCTGTTTTTCTGAGCGACAGCTCATAGCCCCGGACTGTGATCTCAATAGGGTCGCCGAGGGGTGCAACCTTGCGGACATAGACCTCCGTGTTCTTCGTCAGTCCCATATCCATGATACGCTGCTTTACTGCGCCCTCTCCATGGAGCTTCACAACCGTGACAGTCTCGCCGATCTCCACCTGTCTGAGCGTTTTCATTTTCTTCCCTCCCTTCCAAAAGATTGCCGGGTCTGTTATACAAGGATTCTCCTTGCCATCTCCGCGCTGATCGCAA
>CAJMQR010000121.1 GCA_905215665.1 uncultured bacterium
GCCGGCTGCGCGCGCTGCTCGCTGGAGGTTCCGGAGGCGACTTTGCTGCTCCCCGGCCGGGAGGACGTTCTGCGTCCGGCGCTGGAGGCTCTGCCGCACGACCCCTCCCGCATCGAACTTCTGCCCGCCGAAACGGTGATCACCAACCACGATGACCCCATACAGTCGGTCATGAAGCGGCGGGATTCCTCGCTTGTGACGGGCATCCAAAGACTGCGTTCCGACCCCGAGGTCGGAGGTATGATCACTGCCGGCAGCACCGGCGCGGCCTTTGCCGCCGGAGTCGCTTTTGCCGGCCGTCTGCCCGGCGTGCGGACGCCTGCGCTTGCCACTTTTTTGCCCTCGGAAAAGGGGCGGGACATCTGTCTGGCGGATTGCGGCGCCAACGTGGACTGCAAGCCGGACCGTCTGGCGGGATTTGCACTGCTCGGTACGGCGCTGATGCAGAGCTACGGCGTGGAGCGCCCCAGAGTCGGGCTTCTCTCCGTCGGCGTGGAGGAGGGCAAGGGCAGCCACTTCGTGCAGGAGGCCTACGGCTGTCTGGAACAGCTCCCCATAGACTTTGCGGGAAATATGGAAGCCAGGGACGCGCTCTCGGGCGATTACGACGTCATCGTCTGCGAGGGCTTCTCCGGCAATGTTCTTCTCAAGACCGTGGAGGGCGCGGGACTTTTTGCCGGCAGCCGCCTGAGGCGTCATACGCAGCCCGCCGTTCTGGAGGCCGCACGGGAGCTGACGCAGGAGCTGGACTTTGCCCGCCGCGGCGCATCCATGCTTCTCGGTCTGCGCAAGCCCCTCTTCAAGGCCCACGGCAGCGCCACGGAGGATACCGTTCCGAACGCCGTCCGGCAGCTTCTCCGCTTTCTGGAGGCGGATTATCCCTCTCATCTCGCGGCGCTTTTCGCAGCACTTGACAACGGTCTCTGACAGGGCTATAATAGTTGCCGAACGCACAACAAATCATTCTTCGGGGGGCCGGATGCTTCCGGCTGAGATTGGGCGAACAGACGCCCTGACCCGCGAACCTGATACGGATCATGCCGTCGTAGGGAAAGATGCAGATTTTACTTCCGCGCTGCTTCCGAGAACGGTTTGCAGTGCGGATTTTTAATTTAGGAGGCATGAAATATGCACCACAAAAAGCTGCGCGCTCTGTGTGAGAGCGCAATTTTCACCGCGATGGCCCTTGCCCTGAGCTATCTGAAGGTGGATATCGCCGCCCTCGGCGGCTCCATCAACCTCGTGATGGTTCCGCTGATCATCTGCGCAATCCGCTGGGGGCTCGGCTGCGGCCTGGGCGCCGGTCTGGTCTTCGGCACGCTGAAATTCTTCCTCGCCGGCGGCACTGCCGTCAACTGGGAGTCCATGCTGCTGGATTACAGTCTGGCCTATATGTTCGTCGGTTTTGCCGGCCTGCTCCGGGGGAAGTCAGGCACGGCATGGCTGGCTGCGCTGATCGGCTGCGCCGCCCGTTTCCTGGTTCATTTTGTCAGCGGCGTGACCATCTACGCAGAGTATATGGAGGACATCTTCGGCCTGCATATGACAAACGTGTGGGTCTATTCTCTGCTGTATAACGGCTCGTATATGCTGCCGAACACGATTCTTGCCGTCGCAGCGGTCGCGCTGCTCGCCATCCCCCTGAAGAAATATCTCCGTCGGGAAGACCTGCGCTGATCCCCCGTTTTTTCCGAAAATTTGCTTTCAAATCCATGAAAAATCAGAAAACCTCTGATTTTTCATGGATTTCCCTTTCCCCTTTACACCTGGCGGTTTTTGTTGTAAAATAAAGAAAAAGCAAGAATGGAGGGCTGGGTATGAACTGTATCCGCTGCGGACGCAAAATTCCGGAGGGCAAGGTCTTCTGCGAGGAATGCTCCGGGATTGTCGACGAGCCCCTGCAGGAGTCCGCCTATATCAGCAGGCATATTTCAATCCCGAAGCAGCGTGTGGAGCAGCCCGGCGCCGTTCCCGCGCCGGTAAACAAAACGCAAAAGAAAACCCCTTCCCCCTTCCGCCGCCGCCTGCGAAGATTGGTCGCCGCGGTGACGCTTCTGAGCATTCTGTGCGTCGCGCTGCTCGGTATCAGCGGCTATGGCCTTTTCTTCTATTTTGGCGATTTTCAGAAGGAACGCAACCGTCTCCGGGTTCAGGAGGAGGAGCTTGACCGCCGTTCTGTGGAGGTCGGGCAGATGCGCGTGGAGCTGGTGGACACCCGCGCCGCGCTGGAGGACGCCCGGAAAGAGCTGTCCGAGCGTGAGCACGACATTGCCCAGCTGGAGCAGGAGCTGAACATCTATCGGATGCAGTCCTCCGAGACGGAGCTGAGCATCCGGGAAATGCAGGAGGAAAACCTCCGTCTGGTAAATGAAAACACCGAAGCGGCCAAGCAGCTCGACAATTGGATTGCGAAGGCGGAGGAACTGACCTCACAGCTAGACTCGGTTACCGCAGAACGCAACCGTCTTGTGGAGAAATCCGATTTTGTGGACGCACACGTCGCCTTTATTGAAAACGACGGGACCGGATACTATCATCTTTACCATTGCTCTCACTTCAAAGCGCAGAGCTATTGGGCCTTCAGCATCAACCTTGCAATCTCCCGGGGTTATACGCCCTGCCCGTACTGTCATTAAGGCTTGCATTTTCCGCTTATCCGGAATATAATATGTCCCATAGGAGGTGCATGGATGAAAGAGAAAGATCTGCTGCTGCGTTTGACATTCTGTTTGGCCGTCGGAGGTCTTGGCACGGTCGCCGTGATGTGCCTGTTCGTCGGCTTTGGTTTCAGCACCGTAATCGGCAAGGAAGCGGTCTATCTGTGTCTGGTGCTTCAGGCCGTTCATGTGGCCGTCATGCACAGCCGCGAAAACCGCCTGCTTCGCTCCTCTCAGGCGCCTCTGCCCTCAAAAAAGATGCGCTGCATCCGTGCGTTCGCCGCATGGCTCTGGCGTTTGGGCGCGCTGACTCTGGTGGCCTCACTGTTTCTGATCCTGATCGGCATGCTGATGAGCAGTCTTTGGGTGGTTCTGACCTGCTGGATCGGTTTTTTTGCAATGCTCGCAGGCTGGCTTCTCCGTCTGATGACCTTCCACCGGCTTTGCCAGTCCTCCATCGCTCTGGCAATGGAAAAGGAGCAGGAAAAGCAGAAAAAAGTATCCTGACACGCACCACCGATGAAAAAGATCCTCTTTCATCGGTGGCGCAGCGCCGTCCGGCGTTGTATGTTTTCGCGATTCATACCAACACCTAATAGAAACACAAGCGTTTTCTATTAGATGGGCAGCGCCGAAGCGCTGCCCTTTTTTTGCGCCGCAAACGGCGCAAAAACCGTCTCATGCAGTTCTTGACGCACCTTCGGTGCTATAAAAAGCTTTGAAAGCTT
>CAJMQR010000122.1 GCA_905215665.1 uncultured bacterium
ATAAGACGATAACGAAAACACCGCCGGGGCGTGCAATGCACGCCCCGGAGGGTTGTTTATTCTTCGTTCAGGAATTCTTTTTCGATGATGCGCACCAGCTCCCGTCCCATCTCGGGGGAGATATGGATTACATGGGAATTGGAACGCAGGATCAGCATTCCCTCTGCAATTTCATAGGTGCAGTCGCTCTCAACCAGACCGTTCAGCGTCGTCCTGCACTGCCCGACATGAGGGTCTATATTCCGAATAATGGACATATTACGCCCACCTCCCTGTATTTATCAATTTTGCCGGTGTCTGCGAGTCAAGATAATAGCTGTCGTCGATCTGCTGAATTGCTTCTTCGCTTTCATTGGCACCAAGGGCAATTGTGACAATGTAACCTTCCTGAGAATCATCATATATAGATAGCAGCTTCCCGCTGGAATACCGGAAGTCACACCCGCCTCCTGCCGGCGGTGAGATTGTCATTCTGGCAGAAGGCAGCAATTCGCGCAGTTCCCCGATGGTGCGGCCATCCCCATAGTTCAGAAACACCTCACCGATTGGAGCAAAAATGCCTTTGCTTACAGAGCCATCTTCGAGAGGGATACTGCACGCTAAGGTCATTTGATCAAACTCAAAGCCCAGGCCGGGCCCATCAGGAAACACAACGGTATATCCCACCCAAATTCCCGTATCCTCTTCCTGCGCGGCCTGATCCTGAATCTGCGGCTCGCCGTACCTTGCCCGCAGCTCGCCGTAGGTCATGCCGCTGACCTCCAGCAGTTCCTGATTTACCGTAAACGTCTGCGATGACTCCTCCGGCTCTGTCGCAGGCGGCTCCGGTTCCGTTTCCGCCTCTGTTTCCGGCTCCGTCTCCTCAGATGCGCCGCTCCCCATAGACCAGCCAGGTCCGGTGCTGGAGGCTATGCCGAAGGTATCGCAGTAATCGCAGCTCGTCACCTCCAGATCGCGGTTCAGACGGACAACGCTCGACATATGCAGCGTCATGCCGATTGCATTCTGCACGTCGAATTTGACCGTTGCCCGTGCGCTGCCGTCCGGCTCGATCTGAACATACTTCCCCGTGCCGATCTGGGAAAGCTCTGCATTTCTGCCATGGTGCTTCTGGGAAACATGGCGGTAAATTGCGGCTTTATAATCCTCTTCCGTTCTGACGCAGCCGCCGAGAAGTGACAGCAGCAGAAGTGTCGCCAGAACAAATGTTACGATTCTCTTCATTTTTCCGTCTCCTTTTTAACAAAGTGGCGTTCTTCCCTGACTGCAATAGGAAAAATCACTGATTTTCTGATATACTGCACCAAGGTCCGCATAATACCCGCTGCCTCCGTCAATCAAATCCGTTCCGGAGCGGGTGAATTTGAAATAGTCAAAATTCCAAGCGCTGTTGTCGATGCTCTGCAATGCGTTTTCGTCATAGCAACATTCATAGTCCCAGCCATTCGCTGGGTCGCGGTATCTCGTATACAGCTCTCCCGGCGTGTTGCACCACACCATTCTGCCCTCCTGTGTTTCCTCGTTACAGATCACCGAAAGAGAAAATCGTTCCGCGTCTTTTCGGACATACAGGCCGGTCATGCAGTCGGTCACCTCCGGCACCTCCCCTATCCGCTGCAAGGACAGCTCACTGCCCATCTCCAGCGTATTGCTGTTCAGAAAGCGAAAAAACACCTGTTCCTCTGCCCTCGTGCCGAAATAGCTGAGCAGGCAGGGCACGCCGATCAGCACGTCCTTCTGCGCGTAGGCTTTGAAGCCCTCGATCTCCTCCTGTGTATACGCATCCGGATCATAGAGGGAATACTTTCCGTAGATCACGACGCTCGCCTCTTGCAAAAGCGGCTCCTCCGTCTGCGACGCTGAAGAAACGGGCTGATACTGCACGAAATAGCCGTTCGGGTAGACCTCCATCACCATGCCGTCACAAAGCCAGACTCCGGGCAGATTCTCCTGCACATACTTTGTATCTTCCCGCAGGCGCTTGTTCAGGCCAGTGTGCTCGACCAGCTTTGGAATAAGCATGGCTCCCGCTACCATCAGCGCAAGAATGCCCAGCACAATCCAGACGACCCGATTTCGGAGCTTTTCCTGTGCCCTGACTTCCTCCCAGTTTTCCTCCGCAGCCCCCGAGGTTTTCAGATTCCGCTGCGGAAGGGGCGGCGGGGTAAAGGGACGTTTTTCCTCCGGTTCCATGGCATTCTCTCCTTTCCTTTACATTGTCGCGGCAGAGGTCAGCGCCAGAATAACGCCCACAATTCCGCCTACCAGTCCCGTCCCGGCGTGCCAGCGCGCAGTTTTCTTGTCCTTGCTGCCCGGATAATTTCTGTTGACAATAAGAACGATGATACCAAAAATGATGGCAAAGGTTCCG
This sequence comes from uncultured bacterium, assembly GCA_905215665.1. GTDB lineage: Bacteria > Bacillota > Clostridia > Oscillospirales > Oscillospiraceae > JAZOXB01. Next base: position 2,372 of record CAJMQR010000122.1, read on the forward strand.
CAGCCAATCGGCGAGCTTCTCAGATTTTCCACGCCCATACCGGCGACAAATCCATAGACAAGGGTGCTGATTCTCGCAAGCGGAATCAGCACCGCCGGATTGATCAGAAGTGCCAGGACGCCCAGAATATGCCCAAGAATTGCCAGCCCACGGCAGCGCTCGTCGGGTTCCTCCGTCGGGCAGAGCAGCCCGCACTGCTCGCAGCGGCGGCCGGTCTGCGGCGTTTTGCAGGAAGGGCAAATCCACGGCTCCGCAGGTGGACGCCCCTTCTTCCTGCCGCAGTTCGGGCAGAATTCCGATGTCACTCTCGTGCCGCATCGCGGACAGGCCCACGGACTCTTCTCCGGCGTTTTCTCCGTCTGAAGCGCCTTATAGAATTGCGTGTCCTTTAAGGGCGTCCATTCCTTGATTTCTTCGTTGACGACGAGGGTATCGGGCTGGATTTCCCGATGCTCTGTCTTGTATTTCAGAACCTCCTCCGGTATTTTTACCGGCTCGCCGTTCTCTTCCATCCACCAGTCCATTTTATTCTTATTCTCCCCCTTTTCATTTCGTCCTTCGGTATTCAATAAACACCTCCGGGCTGACATTCAGCGCCAGGCAGATCGCTTTGAGGTCGTCGGCATACAGGGTCCGTTTTCCGCTCAGGATGGCATGGAATGCCGTCTTTGGAATTCCGGCCTTCTCCGCGACCGCGCCCTGCGGATAGTCCATTTCGTCTATGTACGCCCGCACCTTTTCATATACTTGCACCGTCCTCACCTCGGCTACAGTTTTTCTGTATTATATTGCTATATTATCACAGTTTTTCTGTAAAATCAAGGCAGGGTTCAAGAAAATCTTGACTTTTTGATTGCTATTTCCCGCTTTTGACCCTATAATTAG
>CAJMQR010000123.1 GCA_905215665.1 uncultured bacterium
CCATCCACTCGAGCTGGTAGGTGCCGAGAATATCCTTCGCGGCAGAAGAAAGCAGCTCTTCAAACAGATCCATCATATCATTGAAATCCGCATACGCCTGATACAGCTCCACCGTAGTGAATTCCGGATTATGACGGGGATCCATGCCCTCGTTGCGGAAGATGCGGCCAAGCTCATAGACGCGGTCGATGCCCCCGACGATCAGGCGCTTGAGATTCAGCTCCGTGGCGATGCGCAGATACATGTCGATATCCAGCGTGTTATGATGCGTGATAAAGGGGCGCGCGGATGCGCCGCCGGAAATGGTGTTCAGAACCGGCGTCTCAACCTCCATATAGCCCCGGCTGTCCAGATAACGGCGCACATGGCTGATAAACTTTGAGCGGATCTCAAAGGTGCGGCGCACCTCCGGATTGACAATCAAATCCACATAGCGCTGACGGTAGCGGGTTTCCAGATTGGTCAGGCCGTGGAACTTGTCAGGCAGAGGCAGCAGCGCCTTGGAAAGCAGAACCTGCTCGTGTACGCGGACAGAGATTTCCCCGCGCTGGGTGCGGAACACATCGCCCCTGATGCCGACGATATCGCCGATATCATACTTGCGGAACGCCGCAAAGTCGTCTTCCTTCATCTCGTCAAACTTGACATAGAGCTGGATACGGCCGGCCGCATCCTGAAGGTCGCAGAAAATCACCTTGCCCATGCCGCGCTTGGTCATAATACGGCCGGCAAGAGAGACCGTTTTCCCTTCCTGCGCTTCAAAATTCTCCTTTATTTCCGCGCTCGCGGAGTCGGCAACAAAGCGGGTCTGGGCAAAGGGATCCTTTCCCTCGCTCTGAAGCTGCGCCAGCTTTTCTCTGCGGATCCGTACCTGATCGGTCAGGGACAGTTCCTCCTGCGGTACAAACTTTGCCACAATATCTCTCCTTATTTATCTCTCAACCGAAAGAATCTCAAACTTTACAATCCCGACCGGAGCCTCAACCTCAACGGTTTCTCCGATGTGCTTGCCGATCATTGCCCGGCCGAAGGGCGAGTCGTCGGAAATGCGGGATTCTCTGGGGTTGGCCTCCTGAGAGCCGACAATGGTATATACCGCATCCTCGTCCAGCTCGATATCATGCACTTTTACAGTACATCCAAGACCAACCACGCCGCTATTCAGGGCTTCCGATGCCTCGTCGATCACAGTTGCATGCGTGAGGATGTTCTCCACCTCGGCGATACGGCCATACAGCTTGGCCTGTTCGTTTTTTGCCTCGTCATATTCACTGTTTTCGGAAAGGTCGCCAAAGGAGCGAGCTTCCTTGATCTGCTCCGCAACTTCCTGCTCCCTTGTGGTCTTGAGATAATTGAGTTCCGCTTCCAGTTCCTTCAGACGCTCTCTGGTCAGTTTGAATTCTTTTGCCATTTTATATACCTCCTGCTCCGTAAGGCGAATACGCTACGGTTCAATTCGATTTATTATAGAAGATGTCCTCACATCTGTCAAGGCTTTTCCTGCGCCAGCGCCGAGATTGCAGCCTGAAGCTGCGCATCCTCAGCTTTTTCTACCTTCTCGTAGTAAAGGTTCAGGTAGGTTTCCTCATCGACCTCCACAACGATGTCCGGCGTAACGCCGACATCCGTCAGTTGGACGCCGTTGGGCGTCTTGTAATGTCCCGTGGAAACCGCCACAGCAGAACCGTCACTGAGCCGGAAGGTCTGCTGATAGTTGCCTTTTCCGCAGGTCTGCGTACCGACCACGGTTGCCGCGTTGTATTCCTGCAGAGCCGCCGCAAAAAATTCAGCGGCAGAATAGGAATCTCCGTTCACAAGAACCGCCATGGGCATATCCAGTGAGTTTTCGTCCGAATAGTCCGTATATTCATTGCCGAGATAATCCACGGAGGTGAAGAGCGGCCCCTCGGGAAGAAGATAATCCAGCACCTTCAGAAGCTCGTCCTTCATCCCGCCGGGATTGAAGCGAAGGTCGAAAATCAGCGACTGCGCGCCCTGCTCCCGCAGGGCATCAATGGCCGCCAGCGTATCCCGGGCGCAATTGGAATCAAAATTGTTGATTTTGATATAGCCGATCGCGTTTTCCAGCAGCTCGTAGGAGACAACCTCCACCTCTATGGTCGCGCGCGTGATGGTAACGTCCTTCTGCTCGCCACCGCGCAGGATCGTAAGAGTGACATCTGTCCCCTCTTCACCGCGCACACGGTTTTTGGTTTCCTCCATGCCAAGTTCAAGGGCGCTGCTGCCCTCAACTGCAGTGATAACATCGCCGGGCAGAAGCCCCGCCTTCTCTGCGGGGCTGTTATGCGTCACAGTGGCAATGGTAAAACCGACGGCGTCCTTATCCCCTTCCTCCGGCTGCAGAATGGTCACACCGATTCCGACATAGGCGTTTGCATTGGATTCCAGATAGGCATCAAAATCCTTTGCGCTGATATAATAGCTCCAGCGATCTCCGGTCGCTGCAACCGCAGCCTCGGACAGGTAATCATCGAGTCTCTGCATGTCCAGCCCGTCCACATATTTTTCATCCAGCAACGATACCAGCTCTTCCACCTTGGTCAGATAGGCGGGCGTCTCACCGTTTTCCGCCGGCGTAAAAACAGAAGACCGCTGGCGAAAGCGCAACGCTATTGCTACGCCGAAAATCGTCGCAAAAAAGACTGCGACAGCCGTGATGCCGGCGCAAAGGAAATAGGGCCAAATCTTTTTTTGATTGTGTTCCATAATTCTCTCCGAGTGTATAAAAATCGATTACCCACAGCCCCGGAGGGCTGTGGGATATTTGCGAAGTGACAAATACTACGGGGAAACGTAATCGCTGGGATTTACGGTCGACCCGTTATAGAAGATCGTGAAATGCAGATGCGGCCCGGTGGAATAGCCGGTGGAGCCGACATAACCGATGGTCTGTCCCTGCTCAACGTATTCTCCGTAGCTGACAATATAATGCGTCATATGCGCGTAGAGCGTCGAAAAGCCGTCGCCGTGGTTGATCACCACATAATTGCCCCAGGCCGTCGTGCAGGTCGCCGTCGTGACGATGCCGCTCTTGGAAGCGTAAATAGGACGGCCGGCATTGGCGGCATAGTCCACGCCGTTGTGGAATTTGTAGACGCCCGTGACCGGATGATAGCGCATGCCATACGGAGAGGTGATACAGCTTCCGATATTGGTCGGCAGCGGGAAAATGAAGCTCTCGTTTTTCGG
>CAJMQR010000124.1 GCA_905215665.1 uncultured bacterium
GGCAGGCGGTACGGCAGCCGCAGATCGTGTCTCAGGACGCCCGGTCGTCCAGCACACACTCCGTAATATAGCGCGGGCGCGCCTTGCTCTCCAGATAGGTCTTTCCCACATACTCGCCGACCACGCCCACGGCGACCATCTGCAGGCCCCCTACCGTCCAGACGGAAGCCACAATCAGCCCCCAGTCCGGCCGCGGATGGCCGATACACAGCCAGATGAGAAGCAGCAGGAACAGTACCAGCCCCGCCAGCGTGACCATGGCGCCCAGCGCGGTGACTATCCGGATCGGGCGGATAGAAAGGGAGGTAATTCCCTCCCACGCAAGGCCCAGCATCTTTTTGGGAGAATACTTGCTCTTCCCCGCAAAGCGCTCCGCTCTGGCATAGTACACCACGTCGCTTTTAAAACCGAGCATCGGCACGATGCCGCGTAAAAACAGATTGACCTCTCCGTATTCCGCCAGTGCGTCCAGCGCGCGGCGGCTGAGCAGCCGGAAGTCCGCATGGTTGAAGACGACCTCCGCACCCATCCGCTTGAGGAGGCGGTAATAGCCCTCCGCCGTCATTCGTTTCAGCGCTCCGTCCGTTTTCCGGTCCATGCGCACGCCGTAAACCACGTCGCAGCCCGCGGCAAATTTTTCCAGCATTCCGTCGATGGCGTCAATGTCGTCCTGAAGGTCGGCATCCATCGAGATGATGCATTCCGCACGGTCTTTCAGCGTCATCAGGCCGCATAAAAGCGCGTTCTGATGCCCGCGGTTGCGGGAAAGCTTAATTCCGGAAAAAACAGGGTCCTTTTCATGCAGCTCCGCGATCAGCTCCCAGGTTCGGTCTTTGGAGCCGTCGTCCACAAAGCAAATGCGGCTGCGCGGATCGGTCACGCCCCGCTGCCTCAGTTCCTCCAGCTTTTTCCGGAGCCGCTGCGCCGTGACGGGAAGCACCTGCTCCTCATTGTAGCAGGGAATCACCAGATAAAGAAGCGTCGCCATCTTGTCCTCCTTTCGCAGTTCTCAAAGCATACAGTCCGTCAATCCCGAAGGCTGCCGCGGTAAACAGGAAGATCTGCGGCAGATAGGCATAGCGCGGCTGAACCTCTATCAGCAGAAAAACACAGGCCAGTGAAAACACAATAAAATACGGCAGGCAGGCGTTGGGTTCCTGCGGCTTCCTCCTCCAAAGGCCGAATACGGCAAGTGCAAGCGCGAGGAAGAACAAGGCGCGGTCAAATTCCTCCAGCAGCCGGTAGCACAGGCTGCGCAGAGCGCTTCCGTTCTGCGTGTGGGAAAACGCCCAGTACAATCCCCGCTGATACCACAGAAGCGACAGCTTTTTCTGCAAAAGGCCAAGCCACTCCGACAGCGGCATATGCAGGCGTTGGGAAATTATCTCCCGCGCCAGCCGTTTCGTTTCCGCCGTCGGCGCGCCGTCCGCGTCAAAGGTCGCCTCCAGCACCTCAAATTCCGTCAGCGACCAGGAACCGCTGCTTTCCGTATTCAGGCCGCAGACAAACTTCCATTCCGGCAGCGGGTTTTCCAGCCCCGCCGGGCTGAGATCCGTGGCGCGCAGCAAAGCGTCCGCCCCCTTCTGCGCAGCAAAGAATACCGCCAGAAGCGCCATGCATCCGAGCAGCACCCGTTTCCACCGCTTTGGCTCGCGAAAGAGAGAAAAGAGCGTCCATGCCAGAACCGCCACGAGGACAGCCAGCGCCTCCGGGCGCAGGAAATTGCTGACAAACAGCGACAGCCCTGCCGCCGGATAGCGCCAGAAGCCCAGCCTGTCCGCATCCGGACAGGCCAGAAGCCACACCGCCAGCACGGTGAAGAAAGCCCCGGCAATCTGATTGGTCAGGACGAGCGGCAGGGTGAAAAACATCGGAAAGACCGCCAAAAGCCCCATCGCCGCCTGTGCCGCAGCCTTTCTCACCATGGGGAGCAGATAGCGGTAGAGCAGGCAGAGCATTCCGGCGCCCATCAGCGCGTGAACGAGCCTGAGGATCATCCCGTCGTTCCAGATCGAGAGCCACATCGTCTCCCACAGGACAAACCCCGTCTGATAAGGCCAGAGGTTGAAATAGGGGCTGGTCTGATAGGGCATGACGCCCTCCAGCAGGCCCTCTGCCGCCTGATACATCTCCGCAAAATCGGAAACCACGGGCGTATGCACCGTCAGGATCACACATAGCTGCAGAAGAAAGCTGCAGAAAAACAGCCAGAGCGTATATCTTTTGATTGAAAAACGGAACGGGATCCAGAGCAGCAGAAGCGCTGCCGCGCCCGCCAGCGCCGCGCCGCTCTGCAGAACAATTGCCGCCGCAAGCAGGGAAAAACAGGCGGTAAAAAGGAGGGAAAGAAGCGGATAGCCTCGCTTCACGGCCGTCACCTCACAGTGTTTTTTCTGAAACGGAAATTTCCGCCGCGAAAACAAGCGCACAGGGGGAAGCCGCTGCACGCCTGCCTGTCCGACTATTCCTTTTTACGACGCTTTTCCCGCAGCTCCCGCCAGCGGGACTGAATCTTCAGCAGGAAAAACAGGACGACCAGCACCTCCAGCACCGCGCAGATGGCAAAAAGCAGAAAGACCGATTCCTGATGGAAAGTCAGAACCAGACTCAGACCGATTCCCCAGACAATCAGCGAGCAGGACAGAAGCTGCGCGATCTTTCCCCACCAAACGGCGGAAAAAACCTGGCAGACAATCCCCATGACAGGAATGCCGTAAATAAACAGCAGCCACGCGTACTCCGGCAGGACGCTGAAAATCTGCGCCATACAGAACAGAACCGTCATAACGAGCCAGACGAGCCCCACCGCCATCAGAGTAATCAGCAGATGCTTCGTCCGGGTTTTGGGCACCTTCTTCTCCCGCAGGAGGTCCTGCACCGTAATGTCATACAGCGACGCGATCTGAGAAAGAATATAAACGTCCGGCGTTCCCTCCGCGCGCTCCCATTTGGAAACGGACTTGTCCGAGTAATTCAGCTTCTCCGCAAGTTCGGCCTGTGTGTCGCCGTTTTGCTTCCTGTAATAAGTGATATTTTCCGCAATCCGCCTGCGCAGAGCTTCTTCATTTTCAAACATGTTCCATTCTCCGTTTCTTCCGTTCCTAAGGGCGCGAGGACATTAGGGAATCTCTGAATCCATCCTTGGTGATTGAATCAGCGCTTCCTTAGATACCCGCAGAAGCCCGTATT
>CAJMQR010000125.1 GCA_905215665.1 uncultured bacterium
GCGCCACCTTGCCAAGGTGGAGGTAGCGAGTTCGAGCCTCGTCACCCGCTCCAAACCCCGTTCTTCGGAACGGGGTTTTTTATACGTATCCCATGCAGCGGCAGTGGAGGCGGAGCGCAGTATAATTTCCGGCGTCCGGTTGCAATCCATCCCGTGAAATGATATGATGGGACAAGAGCCGGATATCTTCCTTTTCAAGGAGTATGCTTTATGAGAATCGTTATCATCGGAGCGGGAAAGATCGGCGTGACGCTGACGGAGCAACTTGCCCACGAGGGGCATGATATCACTGTAATCGACAGCCGCCCGGAGGCGCTGGCCGACATCGGCAACCGTCTGGACATCATGACCGTCGAGGGCAACGGCATCAGTATAGAGACGCAGACGGAGGCCGGCGTGCCGGAGGCGGATCTCGTCATCGCCGTCATGTCGACGGACGAGCAGAATCTCCTGTCCTGCCTGATCGCCAAGAAGCTGGGTGTCGGCAATACCATCGCGAGGGTGCGCAATCCGGAGTACACCTCGGCCCTGCAGCTTGTCAAGGAGGATCTGGGCCTGAGTATGGCGCTCAATCCGGAGCTTGCCAGCGCGTCCGAAATCGCCCGCATCCTGCGCACCCCCTCGGCCATCAAGATCGATACCTTTTCCGGCGGCCGCGTGGAGCTTTATAAGGTGGATATCCCGCAGGGCTCGCCGCTGGCGGGGCTGCGTCTGGTGGATCTCGGCCGTATGTATGCGGGCGTCCTGATCTGCGTGGTGGAGCGGGGCGCGCACGGCGTCCACATTCCGGACGGCAATTTTGTCCTGCAGGGCGGCGACCGCATCAGCTTTATCGCGAAGCCGAAAATGGCCGCAAGGTTTTTCCACAAAATCGGCATCCCGACAGAGCCGGTCAAGCGCGTTCTGCTGATCGGCGGCGGACGGATTACATATTATCTGGCGAAGCAGATGCTGGATTTTGGCGCGGCCGTCAAAATCATCGAATCCAGGCTCTCCGTGTGCCATGAGCTGGCCGACCGCCTGCCGGGCGCCACGATCATCCACGGAGACGGCACCAACGAGCAGCTTTTGCGCGAGGAGGGCATCGCCCGAATGGACGCCATTGCCACCCTGACCGGCATAGACGAGGAAAATGTGCTGATGAGCCTGTATGCCCGCAGCGTTTCGGAGGCGAAGATCGTCACCAAGATCAACCGCCCCACCTTTTCCCATATTGTCAAATCCATGGATCTGGGCAGCGTGTTCCACCCGCGCTATATCGCGGCAGATCACATCGTGCGCTATGTCCGCGCGATGCAGAATTCCCTCGGCTCCAATGTGGAGACGCTTTACAAGATCGTCGGCAGCAAGGCGGAGGCGCTGGAATTCCGCGCCACGGAGAAATCGGCCGTCTGCGGCGTGCCGCTGGCCGAGCTTTCCACCCTGCCGGAGCTTCTGATCGGCGCCATCAACCGCAGCGGCAGGATTCTCACCCCCGGCGGCCGTGATACCATAGAACCGGGCGACACCGTGGTCGTGGTCACGACCGCGGCCGGCCTGAACGATCTGGACGACATTCTGGACAAACGGAGAGTGAAGGCATGAACCGCCGGATGATCCTTTCACTGCTGGGCAACGTCCTGCTGATCATCGGCGGGGCGCTGTTGCTGCCCCTGCTGGTGGGACTGCTTCGCGGAGAGCAGGCGGTGTGGTCCATCCTCTATACCATGGCGGTCTGCGCGGGGCTGGGCGTGCCTCTGCGTCTTCTGCGGCCGAGGACCGATCGCGCCATGCACGCAAAGGACGGCTTTGTCATGGTGGCGCTCTCCTGGATCGTCATCTCCCTCGTGGGCGCGCTGCCCTTCTGGTTCAGTGGGGAGATTCCCTCCTATCTGGACGCGCTGTTTGAGGCTGTCTCCGGCTTTACCACTACCGGCTCGAGCATTCTCGGCACGCCGGGACACATGGTGGAGGACATGTCCGGCTGTCTGCTGTTCTGGCGCAGCTTTACGCACTGGCTGGGCGGCATGGGCGTGCTGGTGTTCATGCTGGCCATCATCCCCATGTCCGGCGAGAGCATCCATCTGCTGCGCGCCGAGTCGCCCGGTCCCTCCGTTTCCAAAATGGTGCCGAAGATGCGCATCTCCTCGCTGATCCTGTACGCGATCTATCTCGGCATGACGGTTCTGCAGATTCTCCTGTTCCGGCTGGGCGACCTGTGCGGCTGGGGAGAGATTCCGTGGCTCGACACCTTCTGCATTGCCTTCGGCACCGCGGGAACCGGCGGCTTTTCCGTGCTGAATGACGGCTGCGCCAGCTACTCCGGATACATCCAGACGGTCACAACCGTATTCATGGTCCTGTTCGGCATCAATTTCTCCGTCTATTTCTTCCTGCTGTGCCGCAAATTTAAGCTCGCGTGGCACATCTCCGAGGTGCGCTGGTACCTGTGCATCATCCTGCTCGCGATCGTACTGATCACCTGCAACGTGATGTATACCGGCGGCTACTTCACGACGGTGCGGCAGGCCGTGCATCATGTGGCCTTCTCCGTCGGCTCGGTCATCACGACCACCGGCTTCGGCACCGTTGATTTTTCCCGCTGGCCGGAGTTTTCCAAGGTGATTCTGGGTATTCTGATGGTCATCGGCGCCTGCGCCGGCTCAACAGGCGGCGGCATCAAGGTCAGCCGCCTGCTCCTGCTGTGCAAGACTGCCCGCGCGGAGGTGCGCCACCTTCTGCAGCCGCACACGGTGGAGACGATCCGCATGGGCGGCAAGCGGGTCAGCGGCGACGTCATCCGCGGCACGACGGGATATCTGATCGTCTATCTTCTGATCGCCGTGGTGTCCACGCTCCTGCTGTCTCTGGACGGGCTGGGCATAGAAACCAGCCTGAGCGCCATGCTGGCTACGCTGAACAACATCGGCCCCGGGCTGAGTCCGGGCATCGGCCCCGCGGGAACCTACGGGGCGCTCTCCGCCCTGTCCAAGCTCGTGCTGATCTTCGACATGCTTTTCGGCCGGCTGGAGCTGTTCCCCATGCTGGTTCTCCTCCGCCCGTCAACCTGGAGAAAGCGCTGATGCTGTATAAAGCTTTTTGAAAAGAGGGCGCCCTTCTCCGGCGCAGAGAGTACAAAGCTCCGCTTGTTTCTTTTGAAACAAGCGGAGCTTTGCATTCGGAGGGAAAAGCGCCGGAGTGC
>CAJMQR010000126.1 GCA_905215665.1 uncultured bacterium
GGCCGGCCGACGCCGCGTTCTTCCATTGCCTTGACCAGCGTCGCTTCGGTATAGCGCGCGGGCGGCTGGGTAAAATGCTGTTCCTTATCAATCCGCTCCGCAGTCAGCCGCTCCGTACCGTCAAGATCCGGCAGCGCAGAGGATTTTTCCTCCGCCTCGTCGTCCCGTCCCTCTTCATAGACCGCGGTAAAGCCCGCGAAAGTCATAATCTGATCGGAAGCGCGGAAGGTATGCCCCGCGCAGACGGTGTCGATCTGCACCGCGTCATACCGCGCGTCCGCCATCTGGCAGGCCACAAAGCGGCTCCAAATCAGCTTGTACAGCCGGTACTGTTCCTTGGTCAGGTCGTCCTTGATGCTCTCCGGGTCAAGGCGCACGTTGCTGGGACGGATCGCTTCGTGCGCGTCCTGCGCGCCTTCCTTCTTGCGGAAACGGCGGGGCGCTCCGGCGTAATACGCGATGCCGTAGCGGTCGGTAATCAGTTCCCTGGCCGCCGCCAGCGCCTCTTCCGACAGGCGCAGGGAGTCGGTACGCATATAGGTAATCAGGCCCACGGAGCCTTCCCCGCTGATTTCCACACCCTCATAGAGCTGCTGCGCGACCGCCATGGTGCGCCGCGGCGTCATATTGAGTTTGCGTGACGCCTCCTGCTGAAGCGTGGAGGTGATAAAGGGCGGCGTCGGGGAGCGGCGCTTCTCTGCGCGCTTGATGGAGGCAATGGTGAACTCCCTGCCTGCGACATCCCGTTCGATCTCGCGCGCCTCCGCCTCGCTGTGCAGCTCGCGCTTCTTTCCGTCGCCGTAATAGCGCGCGGTGAAGGCGCCGGGCTTTTCCACGCAGCGAAGCCGGACATCTATGGTCCAGTACTCCTTCGGGACAAATGCCTCGATTTCCTTTTCCCGCTCGACAACCAGTCGGGTCGCCACCGACTGGACTCTTCCGGCGGACAGACCGCGGCGCACCTTTTTCCAGAGCAGCGGGCTGAGCTGATAGCCGACGATACGGTCAAGAATCCGTCTGGCCTGCTGCGCATCCACCAGATTATAGTCAATGTCCCGCGGCTCCTGAATACTGCGGGTCACGACATTCCTTGTGATCTCATTGAATGTCACACGCTTTGTCTTGCCGTCCGGCAGGTCAAGCAGTTCCTTCAGATGCCACGAGATTGCCTCGCCTTCGCGGTCCGGGTCGGTCGCAAGATAGACGCAGCCGGCCTTCTCCGCAGCGCCTTTCAGTTCGGAGATCAGACTCTCCTTTCCGGCCATCGGCAGGTATTCCGGCGTAAAATCATGCTCGATATCCACGCCCATGGTGCTTTTCGGCAGATCGCGCAGATGCCCCATACATGCCTGCACCCGATAATCCGGCCCCAGATATTTTCCAATGGTCTTCGCCTTGGAGGGCGACTCCACAATTACCAGATTTGTTGCTCCCTTTGCCATTAGGGAAAACCTCCAAAAAGTGTTTTATTTGCACACGGCACAGTAGCGGTTGCCTGCCTGTTTCTGTGCCAGCCCTTTGATTTGCAGCATCGTCAGAGCGGCCGACACCCGCTGTGCAGGCAGCCCCGTCCGTACCACAAGCTCGTCCGCAAGGATGGGCTCGGCCGACAGCGCCGCATGGACGGCAGCCTCGTCTCCCGTCAGAGCAGACGTCTTCTCTTTTACGTCACTATAATTCCTGTTTTCCGGATTGTCAATGACTTTTTTGTCGACCGGCTCTTCCAAAATCACGGGAGCATACACCGGCACGGGTCTTCCATAGCGCGCCATAAAGCTGCGCTCCATCGCTTCGCGGCTTCTTCCGTCGCAGAGCTTTCCCGGGAAAAGATGGGTATATTCTCTCAGGATCTCCCAACCGTTTTCCACGACGGCCGCTCCGTCGCGGATGAGCCGGTTTGTACCCTCGCAGCTTTTCACCCCAAGGTTGCCGGGAATGGCAAACACATCCCGCCCCTGCTCCAAAGCCAGATTTGCGGTGATGAGCGCGCCGCTTTTTTCCGGCGCTTCCACCACGAGAATTCCCAGTGAGAGGCCGCTTATGATGCGGTTGCGGACAGGGAAATTCCCCCTATCCGGAGGTGTGCCGGGTCTGAATTCACTGATGAGGCAGCCATGCGCAACGATCTGCCGGAACAGCTCCCGATTCTCGGGCGGGTAGGTAATGTCCACGCCGCAGCCGAGCACGCAGATCACCGGCATGGAGGAATCCAGCGCGCCGCGCAGAGCCATAGAATCAATTCCCCTCGCTCCTCCGGAGACGACAACACCGCCGCTGGACGCAATGAGCTTGGAAAACTGTTTTGCTTGCAGCAGGCCGTAGGCGCTGCAGCGCCGGGAGCCGACGATGCCGATCACCGCTTCATTATCAATATCCGGCAGGCTGCCGCGGTAATAAAGGAGTGCCGGGGGATCGGGTATATTCCTCAGACGCGACGGATAGGCGGCGTCTGCATAGGTCAAAAGGCGGATTTCCTGATCGTCGCAGTCCGCGAGAATCTTTTCCGCCTCCTCCAGAGACTTGTCCAGAATTCCCTCCAGCCAACGCCGGTCAAAGCCCTCGGTGGACATGCAGTCCTTCTCCCTGAGCTGATAGATGCGCTCCGCCGTGCCAAAAAGACGCAGAAGCGCCGCACGGCCTCGGAGGCCGATTCCCGCCCGCGTCGTCAGCCAGATCCAGTGCTTCAGCATGGCCGTCTCTCTCTTTCCTAAAGCTATTTTGGGCTACTCATACCGCATCCGCCACAGGACAAGGGCGGCCGCAACCGCGGCATTGAGGGATTCACAACGCGCCGACATTGGAATGACGATCTGCTGGCTCGACGCATTCAGGAGCTCCTGACAGATTCCCTGCCCTTCACTCCCGATCACGACAGCCTTGTCTGCAAGAGAGACTTGCCGGATGTCTCTCGCCGTCCCGGAAAGCGCGGTCGCCAGCAGCGCAATGTTTTCTTCCGCACAGGCATGCAGAAGAGTCTGCAGCTCCGCCGCCTGCGGCGGTGTGCGGAACACCGCCCCCATGGAGGCGCGCACGGTTTTTTCGGAAAAAGGGTCGGCGCAGCCGTTTGTCAGTACAACGGGAACGTCGAAGGCATCCGCCGTCCGAAGAATGGTTCCGAGGTTGCCGGGATCCTGGATCCGATCGAGGATCAGCATTCCGGGCCGCACGGACAGC
>CAJMQR010000127.1 GCA_905215665.1 uncultured bacterium
TGCATCATCCGCCCCGCCGGACGGGTTTGTCTCCCTATGCCTTTGAATCTTCAGGGCTCTCCTCCCTTGCCTTCAGATCCTGCAGCATTTGATTGTAGAATTCCTCGCTGATCCTGTATTTTTTGCGGTAGATTACATATCCGGCAACGATCAGCACCAGCGGCAGCACAAACATCGCCAGCTTGACCGTCATTTTTCCGGAGGCGTCGATCACCTTCGCGGCCACGTCGCTGTCGTGTGTCTTGATCCCCGCCAGAATGACGGAAAGCGAGATCAGGCCGGTCGAGAGCGCGCCGCCGATTTTATTGACCAGTGGCTGGATGGAGAAGGTGATGGATTCGGTGCGTCTGCCGAGCTTCCACTGTCCGTATTCAATCGTATCGGCAAGGAACATCAGCATCAAAAGCTGAATGAACGCCTGCCCCACGAAGATGACGACCGCCGAAAGCGCGATCAGAACAATCGATTTCTCCGCGAAGAAGAAAACGGCATAGCCTGCGATGACCAGCGCCGTCGCCGCCGTGTAGAGCTGACGGCGGTTAAACCGTTTGGAAAACAGCGGGAAGATGACGAGCGCGGCAAGCTGTGCGACGCCGCAGACGGCGGCAAGCACGGCGTACATATCGATGTTTCCAAAGAGGTACTGCATGTAATAGGTCGCAAAGCCGGTGGTTGTGCAATAGCCCACCATGAACAGCCCCATGGCCAGCGTCGTCCACATAAGCTGATCGTTCTTTACAAGGGCGCGCCACATATCCTTCAGCCCGACCTTTTCCTCCGCCGCTGCGGCTGGTATGCGCTTTTCCTTTACACCGAACAGGGGGAAGCACAGGAAGCCCAGATACAGCACGCTGACCGCCGCCGCCACGAGAAACCAGCTCTTCTCGGTATTGCCCAGCGCGGAGGTAATGGGCTGCCAGCCGACCATGATGACGTACATACCAATATTAGCGCAAATCCTGGCAAAGGCGCCATATTTTTCCCGCTGCTTCTGATCCTGTGTCAACGCGGGCAGCAGCGTCCAGTAGGCGATGTCGTTGATGCCGTAGCTGATGTCCCAGAGAATATAGGCAACCGCAAAGAAAATCACATAGGCGGCCCCGGTGCCGATGTTGCCGAAAAGCATCAGATAGAACACCACGCTCAGCACACCGCCGATCAGAATCGCAGGCTTGAACTTGCCCCATCTGGTATGGATATTGTCAATGACAAGGCCGGTAATGGGGTCGTTGATCGCGTCAACAATGCGCAGCACGGACAGCACAAGGCTCACGGCCGCAAAGACCTTCAGCGGAAGAGAAAGAATATTGGACAGAAAATAGAGCAGCGCGTTGGCCTCGAAGGCATAGAACATATCTCTTCCTATGGTTCCCAAGCCAAAGAAATACTTGTTGCGGCGGTCAAGGTTCTTCATTTTCAGTATCCTCCTCGATGAAAAATACATTGGATCCAAAGTCCCCCTGCACGCGGAGGGAAGGGTCATAGCCGGTTCCCGCAAAGCGCTGCGGCAGGCAGATGCCGGCCTGCAGCGCCGCGCCGGAGGCAGTCGTCTCCAGCGCCCCGTCATACATCCGGTAATGGCGGTCCACCGCGGACAGAAGCAGGCCGCCGGGCCTGCACTTTACCGGCACGGCATGGCGCAGCAGAGAGCCGAAGGCACCGGCCCGCAGGAGCTGCGGCCGCGAGGTAACGCGGTAGCGTTTCTTTCGCTCCAGCCCCGAGGCGTGAAGATACTCATAGCCCGGCGCGGCCGGGAGCAGCCGGTGGAACAAACCGACCAGCGTCTCCTGTCCGCTCTGCACCTGCCAGCAGACGGCGTCCTTTTCGCAGGGCAGACGGCGGAAGCTGCCGAATTGGAAGGTCTGCCGGTGCGCCTTGTAGAATTCGATCTGCGCCGCGATCTCCGTTTCCTCCACCGGAAGAAGCTCCTGAAGATCCAGCTCATAGCCAAGAACGCCGAAAAAGCTCACATTCCCGCGGGTGGCCAGCGGCGTGGCGCGAAGCGTCTGCGCATGGGGCGACTGCGAAACGTGCGCGCCCCACGTTGACTGCGGATAGAGATAGCTCAGACCCTCCTGAATTTTCAGGCGCTCCACAGGGTCGGTATCGTCCGACGCCCAGATCTGCGGAGAAAAGCAGAGCATCCCCAGATCGAAACGTCCGCCGCCGGAGGCGCAGCTTTCCAGAAGCAGCTCCGGCCGCCCGTCAAAGATGCGGTGCAGAACCTCGTACAGTCCCAGCACATTCCGGTGCGCCTGCGCGCCCAGCGCCGGGCTGTGGCGGTTCATGTCCCACTTGACGTAGGAGATGGGCGCGGAATCCAGAATCTTTGTCACATTCCCGACGATATAATCCCGCACCTCCGGTCTGGACAAATCCAGCCACAGCTCATGGCGGCCGAGAAGCGGTGGGCGGTCCTCCGGGATGATCCAGTCCGGATGCGCGCGGTACAGGTCGCTGTCCGGGTTCACGGCCTCCGGTTCAAACCAGAGGCCGAACTGCAGCCCCAGCGCGTTGACTCTTTCTCCCAGACGTTTCAGGCCGCCCGGCAGCTTTTTGCGGTTGACCGAATAGTCTCCCAGTCCCGCGCTGTCGCCGTTCCTTTCGCCGAACCAGCCGTCGTCCAACACAAACAGCTCGCACCCCAGCTCCTTTGCCTTTTTCGCAAGGCGAAGGAGCTTATGCTCGGTGAAATCGAACATGCAGCCTTCCCAACTGTTATACAGCACCGGGCGGGGGCGGTTCCGCCAGTAAGCAGGGATAATGTGGCCGTTCACATGGCGGTGCATACACTCGGACAGTCCGCCGAAGCCCCGCGAGGAGAAGGCCAGCACCGCCTCCGGCGTCTCAAAGCGCTCGCCGGGCGCCAAAGTCCAGTGGAACTGAGCGGGATGGATGCCCTGCATCACGCGTGTCAGGCCCTGCAGGCTTCTTTTGGCCGATGCGTAGTGGCTGCCGGAATACACAAGATTGAAACCGTAAACACGCCCGCACGTCTCTCCCGCGTCCGGCTCCGCCAGCAGAAAACCGCAGTTGGAGCGGTTGGAGGAATCGCCGCAGACGCTCTCATTGACCGCGCCCGCCCGACCGGCCTCCGCCGTCTGGCGGTGCGCTTCCGCAATCCAGCCGCCGTTGAAGGTATGCATCCGGTATTCGCCCGGCAGATCGACGCA
>CAJMQR010000128.1 GCA_905215665.1 uncultured bacterium
GCCAGACTGCGCATTGGCATAGCTCACAAGGTCAAAGATTCGGATGCTCGCATAGTCAAACTCCTCCGTATAGGTCTGCTTGATCTCATCGAGCTTTTCCTGCGCGATCTCCGCGGCCAGATCCTGCTTGGCCGTGCCGAACCATGCACGGGTATCGGTATTGCCGCAGAAATAAATAATATGGTAGCCGAATTTCGTGCGGACGATGCCGTTGTCGCCGGTCTTGCGTCCGTCGCTGAAACACCAGTCGTTGAATTCCGTGACCATGTCACCGGGAGCGACGTCCTCATACAGGCCGCCTTCTTCCGCATTGTCCACGGAATAGTTCTTCGCCAGTTCGGAGAAATTCTCCTCCGTTTCGTTCTGCTTCCACAGCTCGTAGATGCGGTTGGCCTCGGTCTCCGCGGCGGCCCATGCCTCCTCGGAATACGTGCCATCAGAGTTTTTCTCTCCCTCGGGGGCGATGAGAATATGCCGGACGTTGACATTATTGGCCTTCAGGAGGCCCTGTTCGGTATAGGAATCCACATGCGCGTCGAAATATGCCTCAACCTCCGCATCCGTCGCGGCGTTGTAGGGCTCACCGAAAAGCACTTCCTGATAATAGTACATGGCCGTGATATACAGGCGCATATAATTCTGGTAATTCTTTGCGGTGACGCCGGGCCCGAAGTTCTCCTGCAGATAGGCGTCCACGGACTCGTAGCCCGCACTGACCGCCTCCTCGGCAAGCTCGCCTTCCGGATTGGTCAGATCGTCAAGCTGGGCGGTGACATCCTCCGGCAGCTCGTAGCCGCCCGCTTCGGCGGCAAGCTGCAGCGCACGGAATTCCGAGATATTTTTGACCACGGAAGCCAGGAAATACTGCTCCCATGTGTTTCCCTCCAGCAGGGAGTTCTGCTCATAGAGCGGCTTGGTGGTGTCCAGCCCCATCATGGAGATATAGGAGCCGTAGCTGTTCATCATCTGATAGAACTCCATCCAGAAAGCCACCTGCATTTCGCCGTTGGTGAGGAAACAGGTTCCGTCCTGATCTCTGGCGACAACGGTGCGCATCTCCACGCTGTCTGCGGTGGTGTCCGCGATGTCATAACG
Source organism: uncultured bacterium (assembly GCA_905215665.1). Taxonomy (GTDB): domain Bacteria; phylum Bacillota; class Clostridia; order Oscillospirales; family Oscillospiraceae; genus JAZOXB01. Next base: position 1,096 of record CAJMQR010000128.1, read on the forward strand.
TTCGCGCGCGCTGATGTCGTTGGTTCCAAAGGCCTTCTGATCCGCGATGTAAGCAGTGTCGCCGTAGGCCGTTTCCACCTTTTTCATCTTCAGCTCCGGATGGGCGCTGAGGAACCCGACCACGCAGGCCGCCAGCGCGCCCAGCAGAAGGACGATCGCGCCGATCAGGATGCTGATCTTCGCGCCCTTGGACAGGCCCTTCTTTGCCGCGGCAGGCGTCTCTGCCTGCGCAGGTTCTTCCGGCTGTAGCGGCTCCTCGGGCTGTGCCGGCTCTCCGGTCTGTACGGATTCTTCTTCAACTTCTTCAACCGCTTCTTCGGCAGCCGCCTGTGTCAGTCCGGCGGTTTCCTCCGCCGTTTCCTCCTGCGCGGCCGTAAGCTCTTCCTTGTGTTCGTTTTCAGGGTTCATAGATTTTCTCCCTTTCGATAAATTGCCCCTTTATCCTACCACAAGAAAAGCGATTTTTCAATCGATTTGAAGGAATCTGCCGATTTTCCGAAAAAAGTTTACAACTTCACATCGCTTCCCCGGCGGATACGGTACATCGTATGCAGCAGCAAAAAGCCGGAGGTAAAGCTCCGCATGAAATTCCAGAAGCCGATGCCGCGGAAGCCGTATTCCCCGAGCAGGCGGTATTTTGCCTGACAGCTCCGCGGGTCCTCGAACCACACCTCATGGACGGCGCCGCCTTCGTCCGTATAATGGAAGTACGGCGTCTGAGCGGAGGCGTCGAAGCGGATCTCCGCCCTGTAGCGCACCGCGAGCTGCACGGCGGCCTCGTTGGAGATGAGCTGCGCGCGCGAGGAGCCGGCGACATACGGAAGCGTCCAGTTGTAGGCATAGTTTGGAAAGCCCATAAAGATCTTTTCCGGCGGAATCTCCGTCACGGCATAGTCCAGCACCCGCCGCACCGACGGAAGCGGCGAGACGGCCATGGGCGGGCCGTAGGTATAGCCCCATTCGTAGGTCATCAGCAGCACCGCGTCGGAATTCGCGGCCAGCGCGGCATAATCGTGTCCCTCGTACAAAACGCCGGGCTGGTCGGCGGACACCTTGGGCGCAAGCGCCGTAATCAGCTCGCCGCCGATCAGGCGGGCAATCTCCCGGACGCGCCCGGCAAAGGCGGCATAGTCCGCGGCGTATTCCGGTTCCACGAATTCAAAGTCCAGATCAAAGCCCCGGTAGCCGCGCTCCCGGGCAACGCGCAAAAGCTCCGACAGCAGCTTCTCCTGCGCCGCCGGATTCTCAAACAGCCGCTGCGCCCGGGCGGAGGAAAAGCTGCCGTCCTCCGTGAGCGTGGACAGATGCAGGTAGGGCAGCACGCCGTACTGCGCCGCAAGTGAAATCAGGCGCCGGTCGTCCAGCTCTATGAGCGTGCCGTCCTCGGTAAAGCCGTAAGTAAAGGGCATAAAGATCGTGGCGTAGGGCAGGATCCCCCGCAGAATCTCCTCGCGGACATAGGGGTAGGCATAGCCGCTGACGTCGATCTGCATCTCCGGCTGCTCCGCGAAGCGGATGACAAGCACCTGTCCCGGGTACACTGCGGCGGAGCCGCCGAGGTTCGGATTGTTGCCCAGAAGCTCCAGCGGGCTGACCCCGAAACGTCCGGCAATGGCATACAGGGTATCGCCGGGGCGGACGGTATAGAGCGTCTGCGGGGTCAGGATCAGCAAACTCTGCCCGACAGCCAGAGAGGCCTCCGCCGTCAGGCCGTTCCAGCGTGCGAGCAGACCGGGCGCAACGCCGTATTCCGCTCCGATGGAAAACAGCGTCTGCCCCGGGGTCACCGTGTGAATGGTCAAACAAGCTCCCTTCTGCCGCTGCGCGCCGTCCCGTCATCCGGCGCTCCGGCAGCGGCGGCAGGAGCCCGTGGGATTCGGGGCGCGGCTGCCTTTCCGGCAGGCAGCGGGCCGGTTTCGGAGGGCGCGGGCCCTCCTGCCATGCTATGCCCGAAAGTCCCCGCCTGTGCGATTGACGCGCGGCCCCGCGCGTGGTACAATAGAATAAATTATA
>CAJMQR010000129.1 GCA_905215665.1 uncultured bacterium
CTGTTCCACGTCAGCGTCGTCATGACGAACCCCTGCGCACGCAGTTCAAAAAGGCGCTCCGGAGCGCAGCCGATGGATTCCGGCCCTTCCAGCGAAAGCAGCGCGGCTGTTTTCCCCGCCTTCCATGCGGCGAGTACACTCTCTGCATCATCTGCGGCGGCAATCCGGTCAGAATGGCTGTCCAGCTCCCGACGAAGATAACGCAGAGGAAGGTCCAGCGCGTCCTCCGGCCGGCGAAAAACGCCCTCCTGTCCCGCGTAGCTGCAAAAGGCAAAAATCTGTGCATAGTTTTCCAGCCGGTCCGCCTTTTCCAGATCGACATGACAGGTGTTGTGCAGAAGGGATTCGCCCCGGCGCCAAAGCTCAAAGGCCGTATCGCAGTGTCCGTCCAGAAGCCGTACCCTCATTCAAACGCATCCTCCAGATGCCGGATCCTTGGGTTCTGTGTCTGCATTCCCTCCGGCGCATAGATTTCAATCACATCAAAACGCGGCTGCTTCTGTGTCTCGTGCTCCGCAAGATACAGCTCAGCCGTCTGCCTGATGCGCTCCTGCTTTTTCGCGTCCACAAATTCCATTGCCTCGGCAAACCTTGCGTTTTTGCGCAGCTTAACCTCCACAAAAATCAGGTACTTCCGGTTTTCCGCGATCAGGTCAATCTCCCCGAAGCGGCAGCGGTAATTGGCCGCGGCAATCGTATAACGCTTCCGGCGCAAATACTCCGCCGCGACGCCTTCCCCCCAGCGCCCCAGCAGGTCACTCGCCATAGAATTTTTTCAGAAAACTGCGGCGGTGAATCGGGCAGGGCCCATACTGCCGCAGAGCTTCATAATGCGCCCGCGTGCCGTAGCCCTTATGTACGTCGAAGCCGTACTGCGGATAGCGCTGCGCCTGCTCCAGCATGAAATCGTCACGCGTCACCTTCGCAAGGACGGAGGCGGCCGCAATATTGGCGCTCAGACTGTCGCCTTTGACAATGGTGCGTACCGGCAGGCCGAAATCCGTCTCACGGTTGCCGTCGATCAGCGCAATGGCGGGGCGCACGGAAAGCTGATCGAGCGCCCGGCGCATTGCAAGAAAGGTCGCCTGCAGAATATTGATCTCGTCGATCTCCTGCTCACTGGCAAAGGCGATGCCGTAGCTGACGGCCTGCGCGGTAATCACGTCGAAAAGCGCGCGCCGGCGCTTATCCGTCAGCTTCTTGGAATCGTTCAGACCCTCAATCTGAAGATCGCGCGGCAAAATCACCGCCGCGGCGCAGACCGGGCCGGCCAGCGGACCCCTGCCCGCCTCATCCACGCCGCAGACGATGTCATAGCCCTCGTCATAGCAGGCATGCTCATAGTTCCAAAGCTCGCTCATCTTTCCACCTCAGTCCGGCGTAAAGCTCAGGCGCTGGCGCAGGCCATCCGCCACAATATCGTAGATAACCGCGCCGTCCGCACGGAGCGTCTTTTCCAGCGTGACGTCCTTCCCGGTGCAGAAGGTACGGGCAACCGCGTCCGTATCGTCCGTTTCCACCTCGCTGACAAACACGTCGCGCATCTGGTTGTTGGCACATAAATTAAAGATTTCCCGAATCAGCTCATACCTCTGCATTTTTGCACTCCTTTTCCGGATCCTCCAGCGTAAAACGGCCAATTTTGCAGTTGCGGTATTCCTCCAGCAGGACGCGCGCCATGCGCTCCGTATCGATCTCGCCGCGCTGCAGAAGAAAGCCGCGCTTTTGCCCGGCCTCACGCAGGAGCTCATATCCGGCGGCGTCCGCGAGCAGGTCGATTTTGTAACGCGCGCGCAGTGCGTCCGGGTAACGCTTCCAAAGCATCTCAATCAGGTTGCAGGCCAGGGTCTGCGTGTCGAGCACGTCGTCTTTTACTGCGCCGGTATAGGCCAGACGCCGCCCAACCTCCTCGTCGTCAAACTTTGGCCAGAGAATCCCGGGGGTGTCCAGCAGGAGCAGTCCCCTGTCCACCGTGACCCACTGCTTGCCGCGGGTTACGCCGGGACGGTTCTCCGCCTTGGCGCCCTTTCGTCCGGCAATCTGATTGATAAAAGTGGATTTCCCCACGTTCGGAATTCCGACAATCATGAGCTTGAGCGGGCGGCCGGTCTGCCCTTTCTCAGCATAACGCCGCAATTTTTCCGCCAGAAGCGACCGCACCGCGGGGACAAAGCGGTTGATCCCTTTGCGGCTCTTGCAGTCCGTGCAGAGAACCGCGGCCCCCTGAGACCTGAAATAGTCGCTCCAGACGGCGGTCATCGCCGGATCCGCCATGTCAATCCGATTCAGAATCACCATGCGTGGCTTATTGCCGCACAGGGCGGCAATGTCAGGATTCCGGCTGGAATACGGGATTCTGGCATCCACCAGCTCGCACACCGCGTCCACAAGCTTCAGATCCGCCTCCATCTGGCGGCGGGTTTTGGTCATGTGGCCGGGATACCACTGGATGTTCATTCGATCCTCCGTCATGAGATCGTCCCAATCCGGCTGAAGTCTCTGCTGCCGCTCTCCCCCTTGCCGGGGAAGAGCACCAGAAGCACCTTGCCGAGCACCTGGCTCTCCTCAATTTGCCCAATTCTCTCATAGCGGCTGTCCGCTGAGCGGTTGCGGTTGTCGCCCATGACAAAAACACAGTTCTCATCCACAGTAAAGGGAAAGCTCACCGTATGATAGCTCGGCTGGAGCATTGCGCCGTTGATATAGCTTTCCTCCAGCGCCGTGCCGTCTACGTACACCGTAGCCGCACCGTTTTCGTCATAGCGGATATCGACCGTCTGTCTCTCCGTCGCAATCACGCGCTTGACGATGGGTTCCCCATTTTCGAAGCTCTGTTTGCGCGCGACGATAATATCGCCCTGTTCCAGATCGCCCATCAGGAAATTGCTCAGCAGAACCACATAGTCGCCGTTCTGCAAAGTCTGCATCATGGAAGGCCCCGAAACGCCCACCAACCGGATAATAAATACAAAAAACAGCGTGATTCCCGCCAGAATATAGACAAGATCGTGCAGCAGCGCATAAATGTCGCGCAGCGGGCCGCCCTTTGCTTTTTCCGGCCGCCCGGTTTGTCTGTTTTCCTCCATAGTTCCGTTCCTTTCCGCTGCG
>CAJMQR010000130.1 GCA_905215665.1 uncultured bacterium
GCTGCGCACGGGAGGTGTCGCCCAGGAAGGAGATTCCGACAAAATAAATCACGAGGTTGAGCAGGCAGAGCAGGCCGAACAGCGTCTTCCAGCGCAGCCTTCTGAAATTCAGTACCGACTGTACCAGCGTGATCGCAATGGAGAGCAGGATGATCTGCTCATAGAAAAGGAAGGAGACAAGCTGCAGGAGCGCAAAGAGAAGCGCGAAATACCATTTCCTTCTTTCATAGAAGCACTGAAGCATCAGGGCGGCAAGACTGGCAAAGAAGAGGCCGACAATGATCCGGGAGGAAGCGGAGATCCAGTACAGTCCTTCAAATCCCAAGGGAAGCAGCGCGGCGATGAGGAGGAACATCCAGCCGCAGGAGAAATACTGCCGAAATACGCGCATCAGCAGATAGATCGCCAGCGTATAGAGAATCGAGAGGATCAAAACGGCCACGATCATGTTTCCCCAGAAGCTTCCCCATACATAGATATCAAAGATGCTTGCAAGCGGCCTTGTGGTCAAAAAGTCAGCCGTGATTGTCTGAGGCGTATAGATACTGTAATGCAGGTAATCGTCCAGTTGCGGATAGTATTTCAAACCGTAATAGGTAAAGCGGATGAAAACCAGCGCGAACAGAAGCAAAACCGATAATAATTCTCTGCCGCCCTTTTTCATGGAACGACTCATTTCTATCGCCTCTTTCCAAATCTTTTTTCTAATTATACCAAAAATCATGAAAAAACGCAATGCCTTTGCAGCTTTTTGTTCCGATAATGCACACCGGCGGGGAAGTGGGAAACCTCTTGCAATTGCAGACGGAATCTGCTATGATAGTTGCAAACAGACGGGGCTGCCCGTGTTTGAATCAACGACTGGGAGGTCGCATGATGAAAAAAACATCTTCCCGTTCCAAGGTCTTTCGTGTTCTGATCTGGGTGCTGTTTGCCGTGTTTCTCGGCGTGTTTCTCTACAGCGGTTATCGCATCTGGTCTTATTATTCCGAAAAAAACAAGGCGTCCGGATACTACGAAAATATCCTGAGCAACTTCACGCTTCCCCCGGAGACCTCCGGCAGTGACAGCACGCCCTCCGGAGAGGCCGAGCCGACCGAAAAGGCCGAGCCGACGCCCAAGGCGCGTGTCGATGCAGCGGCAATCGCGGAGGCATACCCCGATTTTACCGGCTGGCTTTACAGTCCGGATACCCCCATCGACTATCCCGTCGTGCAGGGTTCGGATAACGACTATTATCTGCACCGCCTGATCGACGGGTCATACAACTACAACGGCTGCCTGTTTACGGATTACCGCTGCGACAAGGGCTTTGCAGATCACAACACGATCATTTACGGGCACAATATGTTCTCGGGGATCATGTTCGGCACACTGCAAAAGTACAAGGACGCGGAGTATTACAAAGAGCATCCTGTTATGTACTTTGAAACCGAGTACGGCACCTATCTTTTTGAGGTTTTTGCCGCTTACACGACCACACACGACGCCCAGGCCTACACGATCTCTTTTTCAAGCGATGAAGACTATCTCAAATACCTCAATTACGCGATTTCCCAGTCCAGCTTTGACGCCGGTCTGGAACTGACGGCAAAGGATCATATCGTCACGCTGTCCACCTGCGCTTATGAGTTTGACAACGCGCGTTATGTCGTGCTCTGCCGCGTCTCCAAGATCGCTGACATTGAAAACGTGCAGCAGACCAACTGATATTTCCGCCTCTTTCGGATACGCTATCCGAAAGAGGTCTTTTTAAGGAGTGCTGATTATGTATGATGTACTGATTCTCGGCGGCGGGCCTGCCGGATATACCGCTGCGCTTTACTGCGCGAGAGCCGGCCTGAGCTGCGCGGTAGTCGAGGGGCAGTCCGCAGGCGGCCAAATGGCGATTACGCCGAGGATAGAAAACTATCCCGGCCTGCCCGGAACGGACGGCTACACGCTTGCGCTCAGGATGCGCGAGCAGGCGGAAGCCTTCGGTGCAAGAACACTGGAAGACCTGGCAACGGAGGTCTCGCTGCGCGGGAAGGTTAAGACGGTCCGCACCTTGGGCGACAGCTATTGCGCACGCGCGCTGATCATCGCGTCGGGAGCTTCTCCGAGAAAGCTGGGCCTGCCGGGGGAGGACACGCTGACCGGGCGCGGCGTAAGCTATTGCGCGACCTGTGACGGCGCTTTTTTCCGCGGCAAAAAGGTGGCGGTTGTCGGCGGCGGGAATACGGCGGTTTCCGATGTGCTGGTGCTGGCAAAATACTGTGCGGAGGTCCATCTGATCCACCGCCGCGACTCCCTGCGCGCCGCCAGGGCAGGACAGGACGCCCTGCGCGGACTGGCGAATCTGCATCTGCACTGGAACTGCGCCGTGCGGGAGCTGCTTTACGATTCATTCCTGCAGGGTGTGCTTCTGGAAGATCTGCAGTCGGGCGCGAAGGAACGTCTGTCTCTTGACGGCCTCTTCGTCGCGATCGGACGCAAGCCCGAGACGGATCTCTTCCGCGGGCAGCTGGAGATGGACGACGGCGGTTATCTCCTTGCGGACGAGACGACCAAAACCTCCGTCCCCGGCGTCTTTGCCGCGGGCGACGTCCGGACAAAGCCGGTTCGCCAGATCGTCACCGCGGTTGCCGACGGCGCCGTCAGCGCGCTGGCAGCGGAGTCCTATCTTGCAGACGGCTGCTCTTTCTGAGCGGCGATGCAGCACTTTGAAAACGAAGCGCCAAAAATCACGGGCGCTTCTGTTTTTTTCGGCGGTTTTATGATATGATGTCAAAAGAGGTGAGGATAGTGCTTGAGATTTCGCTCTGTACCGACCGAAAAAGAAATACGCTTCAAATTCTCGACCGGATCTGCGAGCAGGCCGCAGGCGGCTGCGGCGGGCAGATTCTGGTTGCGCCGGAGCAGTTTTCTCATGCCGCAGAGCGGCTGCTGTGTATGCGCGGCGGGGATAAAATCAGCCGTTTTGCGGAGGTTCTGAGTTTTTCCCGTCTTGCCAGCCGTGTATTCTCCCTGGAAGGGGGCGCCGCTGACACGGAAACGGATGCCGGCGGCCGCCTGCTGATGATGGCAATGGCCGTTGAGCAGGTGCGTTCCCGGCTGAAAATTTT
>CAJMQR010000131.1 GCA_905215665.1 uncultured bacterium
CTGCGCGTGAGGAGGAATCACTATGGGGAAACCCCTGATTGCCATCGTCGGCAGGCCCAACGTGGGCAAGTCGATGCTTTTCAATAAGCTGACCGGCAGGAGAACGGCCATCGTGGAGGACACGCCGGGCGTGACCCGCGACCGCATCTATGGCTCCTGCGACTGGAACGGGCGCGAGTTTGAACTGGTGGACACCGGCGGCATCGAGCCGAATACGGACAGCGAGATGCTGAAATTCATGCGCCGTCAGGCCGAGATTGCCATTGCGACGGCGGATGTGATCGTCATGGTTACAGACGTTAAAACCGGTGTGACCGCGGCCGATCAGGATGTGGCCTCCATGCTCCTGCGGAGCAGAAAGCCGGTCTGTCTGGCGGTGAACAAGTGCGATTCCGTCGGCGCGACCAATCCCGATGTATATGAATTCTACGCGCTGGGTCTGGGTGACCCCATCGAGGTCTCCGCAATTCACGGACACGGAACGGGCGATCTGCTGGACTGGTGCGTGGCGCATTTCCCGCCGCAGGAGGAGGACGAGGAGGACGGAGAGATCATCAACGTTGCCATCGTCGGCAAACCCAATGTGGGGAAATCCAGTCTGCTTAACCGGATCCTGGGACAGGAGCGGGTGATCGTGTCGGACGTTGCGGGTACGACGCGCGACGCCATCGACAGCCTTTTTGAAAACGAGTTCGGGAAATACCGCTTTATCGACACGGCGGGAATGCGCCGCAAGTCTAAGGTGGACGATGCCATTGAAAAATACTCCAACCTGCGTTCCATCGCCGCCATCGACCGGGCGGATGTCTGCCTGATCCTGATCGACGCCAACGAGGGCGTGACGGAGCAGGACACCAAGATTGCGGGGCTGGTACACGAGGCGGGGAAGGCCAGCATCATCGTTGTCAACAAGTGGGACATGCTCGACAAGGAGACAAACACGATGAACGAGATGACGGCGAAGGTCCGGCAGGATCTGAGCTATATGTCCTACGCGCCCGTACTCTTTATCTCCGCGCTGACCGGCCAGCGTGTCGGCAAGCTCTTTGAGCTGATCAACATTGTCGCCAATCAGAGCGCCATGCGCATCACGACGGGGATGCTGAACAATATCCTCGAGGACGCGACGGCGCGGGTTCAGCCGCCGACGGACAAGGGCCGTCGCCTGAAGATCTATTATATGACACAGGTCGGCGTAAAACCGCCGCATTTTGTCATTTTCTGCAATGACGCGCGCCTGTTCCATTTTTCCTATCAGAGATATCTGGAGAACCAGATCCGTGCAGTGTTCGGACTGGAGGGAACCCCCATCCGGATCACAATCCGGCAGAAGGGGGATAAGGAGGACTGACATGGCTTGGAGAATTGCAGTCTGCATTGCGGCAGGCTATCTGCTCGGATGCCTGAACGGGGCCATCCTTGTTTCTCATGTGCTGCTGCGCGAGGATGTGCGCAGCAAGGGCAGCGGAAACGCCGGCCTGACGAACTATCTGCGCAATTACGGCGGCTGGGCAACGGCGCTTGTCGCGCTGATTGATCTTGCCAAAACGGTGCTTGCGTGCCTGATCGGCATGTGGCTGCTGCCTGCGGATCCTGCGCTCGGTAAAATGATTGCCGGTGCGGCGGCGCAGATCGGCCATATTTTTCCGCTCTATTACGGCTTCCACGGCGGCAAGGGGATCGTCTGCGCCGGTGCGATTGCTCTCATGATGGACTGGAGAATCTTCCTGATTCTGTTCGGGATTTTCCTGATCATCTTTTTGGCCACAAAGCTGGTCTCCCTCGCTTCGATTACTGCGGCAGTCTGCTATGCGGCGGCGTTTATCCTGTTCTACCATAACCATCCATGGGTCGCCGTTCTGGGCGTGGAGGTGGCGGCTCTTGCGATTTTCATGCACAGGAGCAATATCGTGCGCCTGCTTCGCGGGCAGGAAACCAAAACCTATCTGAAAAAATCACAGCGAAAGTGAGGATCTTCCATGCAAGTTATCGTCATAGGAAGCGGCGGCTGGGGAACTGCGCTGGCAATGCTTTTGCAGCGCAACGGCCATCAGGTGACGCTCTGGTCCTATTGTGCGGCGGAAAGCGAGAATCTGGCAAAGACCTTCAAAAACCCCTATCTTCCGGGCGTTGCGCTTCCGAAGGAGCTGAGCTTTACCTCAGATCCCGCCTGTGCGCGCGGGAAGGACATGGCCGTCTTTGCGACGCCCTCCTTCGCCGTGCGCGGAACGGCGAAAGCGTTTGCACCCTACTTATCGGAGAATACGGTGCTTGTCTCCGTTACCAAGGGAATCGAGGAGGGAACCGCCTGCCGCATGTCGGAGATCGTCTCTCAGGAGACGGGGAAAAACGTCGTGGCGCTCTCCGGGCCGTCCCATGCGGAGGAGGTCAGCCGTGGAATCCCGACCGGCATTGTGGCGGCCTGTAAGGACCGGGTGCTTGCGGAGAAGGTTCAGTCTGCCTTTATGTGCGACCGGCTGCGCGTTTATACAAGCCCTGACCCCGTGGGCGTAGAGCTGGGCGCGGCATTCAAAAACGTGATTGCGCTGTGCGCCGGTGTGTGCGACGGCATGGGTTACGGCGACAACACCAAGGCGCTGCTGATGACGCGTGGCCTTGCGGAGGTGGCGCGGCTTGGAATGGCTCTGGGCGCGCAGCGGGAGACATTGGCCGGACTGGCCGGTGTGGGCGACCTGATTGTCACCTGTACCTCCATGCATTCCCGCAACCGGCGGGCGGGTATCCTGATCGGTCAGGGTGTTGGCGTGCAGGACGCCATGCGGCAGGTCGGCGCCGTGGTGGAGGGCTATTATGCCGCCCGCTCCGCGTGGGAGCTTGCACAGAAGCACAAGGTCAATATGCCCATCACGGAGGCGGCCTACGAGGTGCTTTACTGCGGCGCGGACGCGCGGACAGCGATCAACAGCCTGATGCTGCGCCAGAAGACCAGCGAAACGGAAAACGCCGAGTGGGCGAGATAATGATAGCCGCAGGAGCAGCCTGTCAGGCTGCTCCTGCGGCTCAGACTGTCAAATAACCTTTCAGCCGAAGGTTTCGGAGGGAAGGAAAGTGTGAAAGGAAACCGTCAGGGTTTCC
>CAJMQR010000132.1 GCA_905215665.1 uncultured bacterium
CACTTTGCCAGGAATTCCTCCACGGTCATGACGCCCTCGTCGCCGCCGGCTCTGGTGCGAACAGCCACGCTGCCGCTCTCGGCCTCCTTGTCGCCCACAACCAGCATATAGGGGATCTTCTGCATCTGCGCCTCGCGGATCTTATAGCCCAGCTTCTCACTGCGGAAATCGCCCTCAACACGAATCCCGGCGCCGCTCAGGCGGTCGACAACCTGCTGCGCAAAATCATGGTTTCGATCCGTAATGGGCAGCACCCGAATCTGCGTTGGCATCAGCCACAGCGGCAGCGCACCGCCGTATTCCTCAATCAGGTAGGCAAGCGTGCGCTCATAGCAGCCCAGGGAGGTACGGTGGATGATATACGGCAACGTCTTATTGCCGTTTTCATCAATATAGTACATGCCAAAGCGTTCGGCCAGCAGCATATCGATCTGGATCGTGACCAGCGTGTCCTCCTTGCCGTACACATTTTTATACTGGATGTCCAGCTTGGGGCCGTAGAATGCCGCCTCGTCAATGCCGATGGAATAATGCACATCCAGATCGTTCAGGATGCGCTCCATCACGCTCTGCGCATGATCCCACTGCTCGGCCGTTCCCTCGTATTTGTTGTTGGGATTCGCAGGATCCCACTGGGAGAAGCGGAAAGTACACTTGTCCAGCAGCCCCACCGTGCCGAGGAAGTACTTTGCCAGCGCCAGACAGCCGCGGAACTCATCCTCAAGCTGATCCGGACGCAGAACCAGATGTCCCTCGGAAATCGTGAACTGCCGCACACGGATCAGGCCGTGCATCTCGCCGGAATCCTCGTTGCGGAACAGTGTGGACGTCTCGCCCAGACGCATGGGCAGGTCGCGGTAGGAGCGCTGGCGGTTCAGATACACCTGATACTGGAAGGGGCAGGTCATGGGGCGCAGTGCGAAGCATTCCTTCGTCTCGTCCTCGGGATCCCCCAGAATGAACATACCGTCGAGATAGTGATCCCAGTGGCCGGAGATCTTGTAAAGCTCGCGCTTTGCCATCAGGGGCGTCTTGGTCAGGAGATATCCGTGCTGCTGCTCGATATCCTCGACCCAGCGCTGCAAAAGCTGGATGACCCGCGCGCCCTTCGGCAGCAGGATGGGCAGGCCCTGCCCGATCACATCGACCGTGGTGAAGTATTCCAGTTCCCGGCCCAGCTTGTTATGGTCGCGCCTGAGCGCCTCCGCCTGCCGCTCCAGATAGGCGTCCAGTTCCTCCTTCTTCGGGAAGGCGATGCCGTAGATTCTCTGAAGCATCTTGCGCTTGGAGTCCCCGCGCCAGTAAGCGCCGCAGCACTGCGTCAGCTTGAACGCATTGGCCTTGATGCGGCCGGTGGAATCCAGATGCGGGCCGGCGCACAGATCGGTGAATTCCCCCTGGGTATAGAAGGAAATAACCGCATCCTCGGGAAGGTCATTGATCAGCTCGACCTTATACGGCTCGTTCAGGCTCTCCATATAAGCGACGGCCTCCGCGCGGGGCTTTTCGGAGCGCTCCAGATGCAGGCGTTCCTTGCAGATTTTCTTCATCTCCGCCTCGATGGCGTCCAGATGCTCGCGGGTAAAGGCGAAATCGGAATCAAAGTCGTAGTACCAGCCGTTGTCAATGGACGGGCCGATGGCCAGCTTGACCTGCGGATACAGACGCTTAACCGCCTGCGCCATCACATGGGAGCAGGTATGCCAGTAGGTCTTGCGATAGGCTTCGTTTTCAAAGGTGTACAGATTTTCTTCGGACATGGTTTTTACCTCCTTTAAGTGTGAGGGGCAATAAAAAATCACCCCTGAAAAATTCAGGGGTGAGAAAAATCCCACGGTTCCACCCTGCTTGCAGCGCACAGCGCTGCCGCTCGTTTGCGCAGTAACGGGCGCACCCGTCTCCTCCTACTTGGTTCAGCGGAGCGACTCGGAAGCGGTCAGCGGCGGAAAGCAGCAGGAATTTTCACCGGCCATTCCCTCTCTGTGCGGCTCTGCCCGTCGCCGTTCTTCGTCACAGTCCTTTTATTGTTTCAATATAGCACGTTTGTCCCGGCTTGTCAAATATTTTTCACAGGCTCATTATGTTAACCATTTTGTAACTTTTTCACAATATATTGCGTTTATTTCTCGATCAGCATGATATATATCGTTTCGTATATTGTCAATGTATACCTCGAAAAAGTTTGCATAATTCGTCGAAAACGTGAAAGTACTTGACAAATCAAAAAAAATAGTTATAATAGTCGCAGGTTACAATATAGTAACAATAGCTTCATATTTATTCAGTCAGAAAGGAGGTTACTCTGATGCGCAGAACTCAGAAACGCACAAAGCGCCGTATTCTTCGCCGTGTGCTGCTGATCACCGCAATGGCCGCGATCCTTGCCGGCGCGCTTTCCTTCGTCGTTTTTGCACAAAACAGCTACGTCATCACCGACGGTGAAAACGTAACGGTTTGCCGTTCCTTCAGCAGCGATCCGGACACGATTCTGGACGAGGCCGGGATTTCGCTGAGCGAGGAGGATACCTATACTACTGCTTATACGGACGGCGTCAACCGCATCACCATCCGCCGTCTGCAAACCGTCACGATCGTCTACCGCGGGATGAGAACCACCGCCACCTCCTATGGTGAGCCGGTGTCCGAGCTTTTGGAGCGCATGGGCATTTTCCTCTCCGAGGGCGACACGCTGTCCTGCGAAAGCAGCGCTTACACGCATGACGGCCTGCAGATTGAGATCGTCCACCGCGGAACGCAGATACTGACACAGGATGAAGTCATCCCATACGAAACCGTCTATTTTGAGGATCCCTCTCTGGCGCCGGACGAAGAGGTCGTCCTGGTGCAGGGCAGGAACGGCCTGATCCACCGGGAAACCGAGATCTTCTTTGAAAACGGTAACGAGGTTTCCCGCAAAACGCTCAACGAAACGACCAAAGCCGCCATGGTCAAGCAGGTCGTTCTGTGCGGCATTGACCGCATCATCATGGAGCAGCCGGAAGAAAAGGAAACCTGGAGCAGCTCCGGC
>CAJMQR010000133.1 GCA_905215665.1 uncultured bacterium
TTTTCAAAAAATTCATATTTGCCCTATTGACATTCCATTGCAACGGGGCTATTATGGGGAAAAAGAAGTTAGCACTCTCAACGGTAGAGTGCTAATCCTGGGGGGAAGGAGGATCATTATGGATCTGAATCAATATACACAGAAAAGTCTGGAAGCTCTGCGCAGCGCGCAGCAGCTTGCAGTGACGCACCAGAATCAGCAGCTCGAGCAGGCGCATCTGCTTCTTGCCCTGCTGCGGCAGGAGGGCGGCCTTGTCCCGCAGCTTCTGAAGCGCCTCGGCGTGACGACGGAGAGCCTGGAGGCGGCCGCGAACGCAGCCGTGGAGAAGCTCCCGGCCGTGACCGGTTCCGGCCGCGCGCCGGATCAGCTTTACATCTCCGGCGGGATGCAGCAGCTTCTTGCTGCGGCGGAGGAAACCGCAAAATCCATGCGGGACGACTATGTCTCGGTGGAGCATCTGTTCCTTGCGATGCTGGACAAGGCCGACAGCACTGTCGCGCCCCTGTTCCGCGATTACCGCATCACAAAGGAGGACTCTCTCAAGGTTCTGCAAAGCATCCGGGGCAGCAGCCGCGTCACGACGGACAATCCCGAGGACACCTATGAGGCGCTGGAGAAATACGGCACGGATCTTGTGAAAAAGGCCCGCGAGAAAAAGACCGATCCCGTCATCGGCAGGGACGACGAAATCAGAAACGTCATCCGGATTCTCTCCCGCAAGACAAAGAACAACCCCGTCCTGATCGGCGAGCCCGGCGTCGGCAAAACCGCCATCGCCGAGGGGCTTGCGCAGAGGATCGTTCGCGGCGATGTCCCCAAGAGCCTGCAGGACAAGACCATCTTCTCTCTGGACATGGGCGCGCTGATCGCCGGCGCGAAGTACCGCGGCGAGTTTGAGGAGCGCCTGAAAGCCGTGCTGGAGGAGGTCAAGAACTCCGAAGGGCGCATTCTGCTGTTCATCGACGAGCTGCACACCATCGTGGGCGCGGGCAAAACCGAGGGCAGTATGGACGCGGGCAACCTGCTCAAGCCCATGCTGGCCAGAGGCGAGCTGCACTGCATCGGCGCGACGACGCTGGACGAATACCGCAAATACATCGAGAAGGATCCCGCGCTGGAGCGCCGTTTCCAGCCGGTGATTGTCAAAGAGCCGACGGTTGAGGATACCATCGCCATCCTGCGTGGGCTGGAGGAGCGCTATGAGGTCTTCCACGGCGTGAAGATCACGGATCCGGCGATCATTGCCGCCGCGACCCTCTCCGACCGCTATATCACCGACCGCTTCCTGCCGGATAAGGCAATCGACCTGATCGACGAAGCCTGCGCCATGATCCGCACGGAAATGGATTCCATGCCGACCGAGCTGGACGTTATCCGCCGGAAGATCATCCAGATGGAGATCGAGGAGGCCGCGCTGAAGAACGAGAAGGACGAGCTTTCGCAGGGCCGTCTGGCCGAGCTTCGCAAGGAGCTGGCCGAACAGCGCGAGAAGTTCAACAGCATGAAGGCCCAGTGGGAGAACGAGAAAAACGCCATCGGCAAGGTGCAGCAGCTCCGTGAGCGCATCGAGGAGCTGGGCGCGAAGATTGAGCGCGCCGAACAGGAATATGACCTTGAAACGGCCGCACGGCTGAAATACGGCGAGCTGCCCGAACTGAAAAAGCAGCTTGCGCACGAAGAGCAGCTTGCCCAGAGCGCAAAGCAGAGCAGCCTTCTGCGTGACAAGGTGACGGAGGAGGAAATCGCAAAGATCGTCGAACGCTGGACCGGCATCCCCGTCGCCAAGCTGGTGGAGGGCGAGCGCGAAAAGCTCCTGCATCTGGACGACGTACTGCACCAGCGTGTCATCGGACAGGACGAGGCCGTCCGCTCCGTCTCCGAGGCCATCCTGCGCAGCCGCGCCGGAATTCAGGACCCGAACCGCCCGCTCGGTTCCTTCCTCTTCCTCGGCCCGACGGGCGTCGGCAAGACCGAGCTTGCAAAGGCTCTGGCGGAAGCTCTGTTTGATGACGAGCGCAATCTTGTCCGTATCGATATGTCCGAGTATATGGAGAAATACTCCGTGTCGCGGCTGATCGGAGCGCCTCCCGGATACGTCGGCTATGACGAGGGCGGCCAGCTCACGGAGGCCGTCCGCAGGAAGCCCTATTCTGTCGTCCTGTTTGACGAGGTTGAAAAGGCGCATCCGGACGTCTTTAACGTGCTTCTGCAGGTTCTGGACGACGGCCGCATTACCGATTCTCAGGGCCGTACCGTGGATTTCAAGAATACCATCCTGATTCTGACGAGCAACCTCGGCTCCGAATATCTGCTCGACGGCATCGCGCCCGACGGCAGCATCCGTCCGGAGGCCAGAACGCAGGTGGAGCAGTTGCTGAAGCGCTCCTTCCGCCCGGAGTTCCTCAACCGTCTGGATGAGATCGTGTTCTACAAGCCGCTGACGAAGGAAAATATCGTCAGCATCATTGACCTGCAGCTTCAGGCGCTCAACCGCCGCCTGGAGAAGCAGCAGCTCCGCTGCGAACTGACGCCGGAGGCCAAGCAGTTCATCATCGACGCCGCCTACGATCCGCAGTACGGCGCAAGACCGCTGAAGCGCTATCTGCAGCACACGGTTGAGACGCTGCTGGCCCGCCGCATTGTGCGGGGCGATGTGTCGCCCAATTCCACCCTCACCGTTGGGGTGGAAAACGGCGAACTGGCGCTGGAGGCATGATTCACAGACTGTCAAAAAACCTTTTTGGCCGAAGGTTTCGGAGGGAAAGAAAGTGTGAAAGGAAACCGTCCGGGTTTCCTTTCACGTTCAATCACCCGCCGCAGCGGCCAAAATTGCAAAATAATACTATATTTTTATATTTTGCAATTTTGCAGGCAGCTTGTCAAAAAGTCCACTTGGACTTTTTTGACAAGCTGAATCAGGGCGCGCCGTACGGCGCACCCTGATTTTATTTTTTGCGCTGTTCGAAGGAATTGCGCAGCTCCTTGAGATGCTCGGCGAG
>CAJMQR010000134.1 GCA_905215665.1 uncultured bacterium
AGGGATTGATCAGCAGGAAGAGCGCAAGCAGAATGCTGACGATGCCGAGCGCCAGAGAGAGCCCCCAGCTACCCAGCCGGAACCGGCGCATCTCTACCGCAACCTGAATGTCCAGCACGCTTCCGATGATCATGTAGAATCCGGCGGCAATCGGCAGAAACGTGATCGCGCCATAGGGATGCACCAGCAGAAGCACGCCGATCAGAATACTGCATATCCCGAAGGTCAGATCAAAGCGGAAAAACACGCCCGCAAGCCCCAGCTTGAAATAGCGCACCAGCTCATAGACCCCGGCAACCGTGCAGAGTATGCCCAGAATGATGCAGACGGCAAGGGCGGAGATTTCCGGCCAAATCAGCATCAGGATTCCAAGCGCCAGCATACAGCAGCTTACCAGCAGCGCGCCCCTGCGAAATTGCTTCCATCTTGCTTTCATATCAGATTTCCTCCTGACCGGCCAAAAAACCGGATGTCATTCGTATTTCCTGCCGCCTTTGGGCCGCGTCCGGGCTCAGCGCACATTTGCGATAACGCACATAATCCCGCAGACGATCAGCACGACCGAGGACAGCCCGTGTCCGAGCAGGGCGGGATTGAAAACATTCGCCTTGACTCCGCCGTTTTTCTCCTGCTTTTTCATTCCGACCGTGCCGAGAATGTAGGAGACAATCAGAAGAACTGCGGAAACAATTCCCAGCGCGATGCTGTGGTTGACATAGTGGACGATTGTGGTCACAATACCGCCGACGGCCAGAACAAGGGACAATGCATCCATAAAAAGACATCCTTTCTGCACTTATATTTTTCTACCGGCGTCTGCACCGGGAACAAAGGCCCGGAGGACAGCCGCCTCCATGAAAGTAAAAAGATTATACTCCTGCCCACAGGGAAATTCCATGGGCAAAACAGGCAGTTTGCCCATAAATTGAGGAAAATGCGGAAATTCATCATTATTTGGGGGAAACGGCGGAATTGTGCGAAAACGCTGCGCGAACAGGCGTGGGGCCTCAGCCGACATAGCGGTCGTTCCGCGATGCCTTTCTGACCAGCAGGAAAGCGGCGAGGAACAGGAGCAGAACAAAGACCGCAAAAATCCATCCGTAGGAGGTCTGCTGGAACGAGGCGGAAAAATCGTAGCATCCGTGCAGCAGGGCGGCGCTGAGCAGCGCGAGGATACGGCAGGCACGCGACTTGCCGGGCTGCCTGCGGCTGTCGTAGCGCTTTGCCAGGCCATACCACGCGCCCATGAAAACGCCGAAGCAGGCATGGCCGGGAACGGCGGTGACGGCGCGTAGAAGCGCCGTGCCGAAGCCGTAATGGAGCACATAGCTGATGTTTTCCCACAGCGCAAAGCCCAGCGAGACAAAAGCGGCGTAGACGATGCCGTCAAACTGATAATTGAAGGCCGGAGAACGCCAGGTTCTGCGCCTGAGCATCAGATATTTGAAGCCCTCCTCCGAAAGGGCAACGACCCCAAAGCAGAAAACCGCCTGATATGCAAGGCTGCCGCTGTCCATAAAACGCGACAGGATATAGATGCCCGCCCGCTCTGTCAGCATGGCGAACATCGTGGCCAGAATTCCCAGCAGTGCCAGCGAAACAAGCAGCCCGATCGGTTCCTTTTCCCACTTGTCGCTCCGGTAGACCTGGATGAACAGGATGACCGCCGGAATGATCGCCGCGGCAATCAGAATGGGGTTCATATAATAGTAGTAATAAAAAATCATGAAACGAGATCCTCCTGTTCCCTGCGTGGTGCTCAGGTCGCCGCCGCAAGAGAAGCGCCGCTGCTCGCGGCCCTGTCCGGTACTGTGCGTATGGATTCGATCAGACCGTCAAAAGCGGTGTTCATCCGACCCACCAGCTTGTCCACGTCGGCTTCCATGCGGTTCCAGATGAATTCCAGAGTGATGCCCAGAAAGGAAAAGCAGCAGAAATCGGCAACGCTGCGAACCGTTTCTCCGTCCAGCCCGGAGAGCTGATCCAGCATAAACGCCAGATATTCCCTGCTTGTCGCCATGCGCTTACCCCCTTTTCAGGATCCGCTCCAGAGCGGAACCGTCGATCTGATTCACGGTCTGAAACCGGCCTTCATAAAACACCGCCCAGTTGTTGAAGGGACAGGGGAGGGCTTTCGCCTTTTCCAGACTGTCCACCGGGACGAAGGAAGCGGGAAACTCCCGCTCCGCGCAATAGGCCCGCAGCGTTTCGACCCTCTGCGGGATATAGGGGCATTGCAGGCTGTAATAGACCGTCAGGCCCCGGTTCTCAATGGTTTCCCGTTTGGCATTGGGCGAAAAGGCGGGCCTGCTGCCGTCAAAGGACAGGGCCAGCAGCGTATAGCCGCCGGGGGTCGTGTCCACCGTCTCGAAGCCGAACTTCCCGGCAAAGCTCTGGTCGGAGAGCCACGCCTTCTGCGTCTGCGCGCCCAGCATACACACGCCGGAGCGCCCCCGGGCCCTCGCGTCGGCAAGGCAGGACTCCATCAGTGCCCGGCCGTAGCCACAGCCTTTGAGCGCGCCCGTGACCCACAGGCAGTAGATATACAGGTAATTCTCCCCCACAATGGGAACCCACGCGGTTTCCAGCGGCGCGTATTCGATGAACGCGCAGCCCTTCACGTCCAGCTTGCGGAACACATGGCCCTCTTTCAGCCGCTCCGCCAGCCATTGCCGCTTGGCCTCCACACCCGGATGGGGTTTCCTGCTGCGGATGATGCAGCACAGATGCTCTTTTGCCAGAGTTTCAGAGGTCAGGGTAACAAAGACAGGCTCCGACATCATTTCCCTCCTGTTTTGATCATAGTACTCCGTAACATTTAAAAGCTGCGTATCGGCGTCTGCACGGGCGGACGCCGTATTTCTCTCCGCGTAGGGCAGGACGACTCTGTCCTGCCCCTGGGCGGACGACTCTGTCCTGCCCCTGGGCGGACGACTCTGTCCGCCTGTGCAGACACCCGCGTTCTCCCCAACGAAAT
>CAJMQR010000135.1 GCA_905215665.1 uncultured bacterium
CAAAGGAAAAACAGTACCACGAGGAGTTTGCCCATATTCTCTCCAACACCTGCCTGCAGGGGAACGAGGGCTTTTAAGCTTTACTTTTTCGCCGCTTTGCGGTAGAATAGCACAAAGGAGGATGCGGTAATGAAAAAAAGAATCCTTTTATGTCTGTTTTTGACTGCGGTACTGCTTTTGTCCGCCTGCGGCGCTTCGGAGAAGGAAACTCCCGGGGTCGAAGCCTATGCACAGGAGCACTGGGGGCAGTACGCACCCTTGCAGTATGACGAAAGCAGCGGCGTCCTGACGCTGAGCATGCACAGCACGATGAGTTATTCCTCCGCCTGTGAAGCCGGCGCCAGTGTCTACGAAGGTCAGCTCGCACCGGACACCTATCTGGACACCGTGCGTATCATCGCACTGGAAATCGCCGGCGCCTGCGGTATACAGCATCTTACCGTCACCCTGCAGTGTCTCAGCAGCGACGGCAGCACGATCTTCACCGTCTCTTCCGACGGAAGTGTCTGGAGCTGCTGGGAATAATCCACCTGAATTTACGGAGGATAACCGATGAAAGAAAAGCTCCTGGCGCTTTTTGATGAAAAGCTCTGGAAATTTCTGCTGGTCGGCGTTTTGAACACGCTGGTCGGAAACGGACTGATGTTCCTGCTGTATAATCTGGCAGGATTTGGCTATTGGCCCGCCACCGCAGTGAGCTACACGCTTGCCAGCGTAATGAGCTATTTCCTCAACCGTCATTTTACCTTCAAATATAAATCCGGCGGTATCCTCGTTGTGCTCCGCTTTGCGCTGAACATCGCGGTGTGCTACGGACTCGCCTACGGTCTGGCCAAGCCGCTGATCCGATGGCTCCTTTCCTCCGCAAGCGTGACGGTTCGGGATAATGTAGCGATGCTGGCAGGAATGTGCCTGTTCGTCGGTTTTAACTACCTTGGGCAGCGATTCTTCGCCTTTCGTGAGCGGTAAGCAGCCACAATCCGCCGCTTGACATTCCGGCGGTTTCTGCTATAATGGCCGTATTGCTCTTTCAGCCGAGGTGATTTGCTGTGTTCCGGCGCTTTCTTCGCAAACTGATTCCCGAGTATGCCATTTTACCGCTTGCAGCGACAGGCATTATGAATCTTATCGCATTCTATGGCGCCAAGCTTGTCCAGCTTTTTGCCTCGCCCAGCATGACGGATATGACCACCGCGCTGGACAGAGCGACTCCCTTTGCGCCTGTCTGGGCGCTGGCCTATATCGGCACCTTTCTCTTCTGGACCTATCAGTATATTACGGTCGCCCATGAAAGCCCAAAAATGGCCTGCCGTCTCATGGCCTCCGATGTTTTGGCCAAGCTCATCTGCATGATTTTTTTCATTGTCCTTCCGACGACCAACGTCCGTCCGGAGGTCACGGGAAGCGGACTGTGTCCGTTTCTGATGCGGGTGATCTACACGCTGGACTCGCCGACCAACCTTTTCCCTTCCATTCACTGTTTTGTCGCATGGCTCGGCACGCGGTACATATTCGACTGCAAGCACCTGCGCCGTCGGGGATTGGTTTCCGCGCTGTGCGTCGTGGGTTCCATTCTCGTGTTCCTGTCCACGCTCTTTACAAAGCAGCATGTGATCTACGACGTACTCGGCGGCATTGCCGTGGCGGAAATCGGCTATTTGGCCGCACGCTGGACAAAGCTTCCCGTCCTTTTCGAGCGGCTGAACGACCGTTTCCTGAAAACCCGTCTTGCCAAAATCCTGTAATACATTGATATACAACTATGGCGTCCGGCCGGCAGCCGGACGCCATAGTTTATTGTTCCGTTAACAGCAGGGCCGGTTTAGCCGACGCGGACAATACAGGTATAGCTCTGTCCGTTGTAGCGCACCGTGACCTCGGTCGTGCCTCTGGACAGGCCGCGCACCGTGACGCCGGAGACCGAGCAGATATCAGGATCCTCAATATAATACGTCGCATCGTTGATGCGGTCGCCGTTCCCGTCAATCAGGCGGAGATTGAATTCTTCGCCGATGGAGATCGTCACGTCCGTATGCGTCAGATGGTTTCCGTTCTCCGTCGTTTCGTCAAACGCGCAGCGAATGACCGCAACCGCTTTGCTGGCGCCGATCTCCGCGGTGATTTCCGCGGTTCCCTCTCCCAGGGCGGTAACCTTTCCATTTTCATCGACCTCAGCCACGGTTTCGTCGGAACTTGTCCACTTGACCGTCTGACCTTCCGGAAGATTCAGAACCTTGAGCGTCAGGGTCTCCCTGAGCAGATTCAGCGTCACATCCTCATAATTCAGCTTCGGCTCAAAAGCCGTTGTTGGCTCGGAGCCGGGCGCCGACTCGCTGGCGGAGTTTCCGAATTCACAGGTGATGCGGCAGGTCCTTGTTCTCGTGCCGCAGGCAACCTCAATGCTTGCGCTACCTTCCGCCAGCGCCGTAACCTCCACGGTGATTGCCGTCTGTTCCGCCTCGGTTTCCATTTTCTGATCCTCAGTGGAAACATTGATGACCTTGTCATCACTGGAAGTAAACGTCACGGTTTCCTCACAGCCCGCGTTGATGATCACACGCAGCTTCTGAATCTGCCCTTTTTCCGTAAAGGTGATATTTTCAGGGAGAAGTTCCAGATAGGTGCAGGTTTTTGTCGCCGAGGCATCCGTGGAATCCTGCGCTCGCAGATCGGAATTCAGCACGCCTCCCAGTCCAGGCCACCAGCCCAGCATATCTCCGATAAAATAGAATACCACCAGCACGGCCAGCGCAAGGAATACAACCGAGGCTGTAAGCAGCTTCTTCGGGATCATTTTTACATCGACCGGTGCACTTCCGTCTTTCCCTTTGCGGGCAGCCTCACGGTTTCTCCTGCCCCGCTCCTCTTCGGTGATTCTCCTGCGCTGGGGCCTCTGGCGTGTTCTGCTCTCCTCATCCGGCGCATTGCCGCACAGGGGACACACTGATTTTTCTG
>CAJMQR010000136.1 GCA_905215665.1 uncultured bacterium
CCCCGCGCCAGCGGCTTGTGGCTGTTGTACAGGTCGATAATCTGCTTGTGGCTCCCGTCTGCCTCATTGCAGCCAAGCCATGCCTTTGCAGCCTCTACGACCCGCTGCCGTACCTGTGCCTCAGTCATGCTTTTCCGCCTCCTTGCACTCCGGCAGGCCAGCCACGCTCGTCAGCAGGCTCAGAATGCCCGCCAGCGCGGAAGCCGATGCTACCGCAATCCAGTTGACCTCTCCCAGCACCGCAGACGTGCCGATGGTTGCCACCGCCGTCTGCGCGATCGTCTTTACGGCTCTCACCGCCGCCGCCTTTGCCCAGTTCTTCCAGTTTCTCATGATGTTTTCCTCCTTTGTTTGATGTGGTTCCGATACCAACGCGATACCGTCCCATAAGAATCTGCATCCGGCTGCGGAATTGCCGCAAAACGTGCATTCGGGCCAATTTTGTTTTCCGGGTGTGCCTTGCGATTCGGCGGAATCTGTGCTATATATTGTTGGAGGGCATCATAGACAAAAGAAGGAGAGATTTCAGGATGGAGGAAGCGGCTGTATTCTTTTTCAACCATCATGCGGGCGCGCTACCGATTTACGAAAAGCTGGAGGAAGAGATCCTGACGCGGATTCCGGACGTACGGATCAGGGTGCAGAAAACCCAGATTACCTTTGCAAACAGGAGAGTGTTCGCCTGCGCCTCCTTTCTGCCTGTCCGTAAATCGCCGGATCGTCCGCGGGATTACCTCACCGTCACTTTCGGACTGCCCTGCCGCAGGGAAGCGCCCAGAATCGACGCGGCGACGGAACCCCACCCCAACCGCTGGACGCACCACGTTACCGTGGGAAGTCCGGATGAGATCGATGAAGAACTGCTGGGATGGCTCCGGGAAGCCGCGGCGTTTTCCGCCGTGAAATAGAGAGCAGCAATGGCTTGACAAGTCCGGCCGGCGGCACTATACTGCTCAATGAATAAAGTATCCCCGTCAGCCTTGGGGCTTCACGGCGCCGTATCCAACCGAGCGGAAAAAACATGGATATGCGGAGCCCTCTGCGGTAAAATAATTAAGGAAGCTCTGAATAAATCCTCTGCGGTGGACGGCGGATCTTTTTCGCCAAATCTTCGGTTTGAAAAACTTGAAATACACAAAGTATTCCTGCGTTTTCCAAACCTTGCCTTGACGAAAAATCTCTCACCGTCCACTCTTGTTGATTGAATCAGACCTTCCTTAAACCATGATGCTGGGAGGCAAGCTTATGTGTACAGCGGCAACCTATTCCACCAAGGATTTCTATTTCGGGCGCAATTTGGACTATGAATTCCCATACGGCGAGAGCGTGGTCATCACGCCGCGGAATTACCCCTTCGCCCTGCGCAGAGCCGTCCTGCCGGAGCGGCACTATGCGATGATCGGCATGGCGCATATACAGAACCACTGCCCGCTCTATTATGACGCAGTCAATGAAAAAGGCCTGTGCATTGCGGGGCTGAATTTTGTGGGAAATGCCGCTTATCACGGCGAAGCGCCGGATAAGGATAATATTGCGCATTTTGAATTGATCCCGTGGCTGCTGGGACAGTGTGCGAGCGTCGCGGAGGCACGCACCCTGCTGGAGCGCCTGAATCTGACCGATGAGCCTTTCTGCGAGGGGATGCCGCTTGCGTGGCTGCACTGGATGATTGCGGACCGCACGGACTGCCTTACGGTGGAATCCATGCAGGATGGGCTGCATGTCTACAAGAACCCCGTGGGAGTGCTGACGAACAACCCGCCATTCCCGCTGCAGATGTTCGCGCTGAACAATTATATGCAGCTCTCGGCAAAGCCGCCTGAGAGCCGCTTTGCCGCCGGCCTGCCGCTGGAACGTTACAGCCGCGGCATGGGAGCAATGGGCCTGCCGGGAGACCTTTCCTCCCAGTCCCGCTTTGTGCGCGCGGCTTTCACGCGCCTGAATTCACGCTCCGGCGATGGCGAGGAAGAAAGCGTGAGCCAGTTTTTCCACATCCTCGGCTCGGTGGAGCAGCAGCGGGGCTGCTGCGAGCTGGAAAACGGGGAGTGTGAGATCACGCTGTATTCAAGCTGCTGCAATGCGGACAAGGGGATCTATTATTACACGACCTATGAAAACCGCCAGATTACGGCGGTGGACATGCACCGTGCAGACCTCGACGGCCGGGAGCTGATTTCCTATCCTCTGGTGGAAAAGCAGCAAATTCTCCGCGCAAATTGAGAAAGCATAGAAAAATCGTCCCATCGGGTTTCCCCGATGGGACGATTTCTGCTTATTGAAATTGGATCAGTCCTTGTACATTTCGACCAGCTTGAGCAGATGCTCGTAGCGGGCCTTTGCGGCTTCCTCGTTGCGCTCGAACAGAGGCTCTGCACGATCCGGGAATTCGCGGGTCAGACGGCTGTAACGGGCTTCGTTCATCAGGAAGTCGCGGTAGCCGCCCTTCGGCGCCTTGGAATCCAGCGTGAACTTGCCGGTTTCCTTGGAAGGATCGAAGCGGAACATATTCCAGTAGCCGCAGTCGACGGCCTTCTTCATCTCATCCTGGCAGTGCATCATGCCGCCCTTGATGGAGTGCATCTCGCAGGGCGCATAGCCGATGACGAGGGAGGGACCGTGGTAGGCTTCGGCCTCGGAGATGGCCTTGAGAGTCTGCGCGGGGTTGGCGCCCATGGCGACCTGCGCCACGTAGATGTAGCCGTAGGACATTGCGATCTCCGCAAGGCTCTTCTTCTTGACTTCCTTGCCGGCTGCCGCAAACTGCGCGACCTGACCGATGTTGGAAGCCTTGGAAGCCTGTCCGCCGGTGTTGGAGTAGACCTCGGTATCAAAGACGAAGATGTTGACGTCTTCGTTCTGTGCGAGAACATGATCGACGCCGCCGAAGCCGATGTCGTAGGCCCAGCCGTCGCCGCCGAAGATCCAGACGGACTTCTTGGAGAGATA
>CAJMQR010000137.1 GCA_905215665.1 uncultured bacterium
AAGCCGCAGAAGATCGGTATGGAAACCATTCTATAAATGCTAAGAAAGGCCTCCCGACACGGGAGGCCTTCTTTATAGAATCACACGCCAGGCGTCGATCAGCCGTTCCAGCGTCCAAGCGGCGTTTGCAGGGCTGGTAGACGGAAGCAGAAGCGCGGGGCGATGGATTAGCGGCTCTATATAGCGCCGGTAGGAGTCCAGCGAGGCGGCGCCGTTGCAGAAGATTCGTTCGATCGGCGCATGATCCAGAATCACGGAAAGATCATTCGGCACAACGTCGCGGATGCTGCTGTCGGACGAGCCGGTGATCGTACAGCTTCCGATGCTGTCCCAGAGTGCAAAGTGGTTTTTCAGAACCAGCTCTGTTTTTTCCGCAATTGTGTGTGGAAGGGGAGAGCCGGTCAATGCCGCAAGCACGCGCCAGAAACGGTTCTGAGGGTGGCCGTAGAAGAATTTTGCTTCTCTGGATTTGACCGAGGGAAAGGAACCGAGAATCAGAACGCGGGAGTTTTTGTCGAACAGCGGGGGAATGGGATGCACCTGCGGCATCGCCTCAGACTTTGCGGGCATGACAACGCCTCCTTTGCAGTTATTTTATCCTGAATTCCTGCGGGTGTCAATGCTTCGGCGAAAGACGCGCTGCAGCCACCGGTAGTCGCGCGGAGCGAACGCGCCCGAGAGCACAAAGACCGCACACAGCAGAAGAAGAAAACTGCCTCCCCGAAGAAACAGAGTCAAAAGCGGGGATTCTCCGCCGGCAGGCAGCAGTACGAAGGGCAGCAGCGCGAGCAGATAGGAAACGAGGGGACGCAGAAAATCCGCGGCACGCATCCGGTGCGCGGCGACGGACAGCAGGCGGCGAAGGCTGAGAAAAAGATTAATGGCGTGCGTCACGGCGAAGGTGAAGACATAGGCGCGAATGCCCCAGCGGGGCAGAAGCAGATAGAGAAAAACGACGTCCAGAACAGAGGTAAACGTGTTGTAGCGAACGCAGCTTATCTGCTCGGCAAGGCCCTTGAGCATCCCGTCCACGATGGCGTCAAGATAAAGCATCAGCACCATGGGGGCAAAGACGCGCAGGTAAAGACCCGCGTCGGCACTCTGATAGATCAGCTCGCCCAGCTCCCGCGCGGTTACGAGCAGAACCCCGCTCACTGCCGCGGCAAACAGAAATCCCATCCGCACGCATTTGTCCGTGAGATCGACAATGCGAAGGTTGCGCCGCATTGCGCGGCTGCGCGACAGTTCCGGCACAAGGAGATCGGAAACGGAGTAAAGGATGGCGGCCGGGAACATCAGAATGGGGAAAACCATGCCGTGTATGGTGCCGTAAGCGGCCATGGCAGCTTCTCCGGAGCCGCCGTAGCGTGCCAGACCGTAGGGGATGAGAAGCTGCTCGGCGGTGTTCAGCCCGGCGCGGAGATAATCGTTGAGGGCGAGAGGAACGCAGAGCCGGAGCAGCCGGCGCGGCATATGCAGTTCTCTGTCCGGCGGCGGGACATGGCGGACATCCCTGCGGTACATAAAATACAGAAGAAGAAAATCAAAAATACAGCCTGCGGAGCTGCCGAAGGTGATCGCGCAGCAGGCCCGCTCCAAATCTCCCAACGCCCATGTCAGAAGCAGGACGACCGTGATCAGCATGGAGACGAGACGTTCCGCGATTTCAATGACAACAAGCTGCCGGATACGGGAACAGGCGGTGAAATAGCCCGTCATAATTCCGCAGAGACAGGAGGCGGGGAGAAGCGCGCCCATGATCCGGAGGCTCGATGCGGCGCGGATATCGTGCAGCCAGTGTGCGGCAAAAAAACCGGAGAGCGCGACCAGCACCGCGCCCGCCGCGCTGCTGACAAGCAGGCCATAGCGCAGGCAGGCGCGCATGGCCTCCTTGACGCCGGAAAGCCGGCGGTGGCCGAATTCTTCCGCGGAGAGATACATCGCGGCGACGCGGACTCCGGAGGTGCCGACAAGCATCGCAAATACGCCGATGGTCGAGATGAGCTGGAGCAGACCCAGGCCGGCTGCACCGATCTGCGCGGAGACGAAGACCTGAAAGACAATGGAAATCAGACGAAGCAGCAAATTGGCTGCCGTCAGCAGCAGCGCCCCGCCGAGAATCGAACCCTTTGCTTCCACAGTATCCACCCCTTCCGCCGCTACTGTAAAAGTATATTGTGCCGCTGAAGAAAAATGCAAAAAAGCAAACCGTTTTGGCAGCGCCAGATTGGGATGTATTTAAGGTAGAATACTCCCGGCTGCGAGCGTAGCGAGGCCCACCAGAGCTACCGTATATGGAAGATTGTTTTTGCAATATTCCGGGTGGGAGATCTATAAAAAACCTGTGAAAACATGGGCAAAGAATTGCATATTTCCTCTTTTTGAAAGCACCGCGTTTGCGGTGCTTTCTGTTCTGCTTGGATCAAAAGGGGGAAAAGAATGGGGAAGGTTGGGATAGAATCCACAAAATAATTGGGATTTTTTGGAAATGATTGGTGAAGGTTGTCGAAGAACCGGAGAGGCAGGGGAATCTCCGCGGGCGCTTCCGGAGCCGGAAACAGCTTTTTCCCGCGAAAAAACAGGGGTAAAACACGTGTCATCTCGGGATGGTGGAAGCAGGAGGATACTGCCTGCTATTTTTATCGTTTTTTGCAATGTATCTGCTTGCTTTTACATTGACAACGGTTTGGAGATTGGGTAATTTATATAGTATGAATCATTGGAGTGAAGGCAAATATGATTTCGATTAACAACAGTACTTTCCATGACTTTGATACAGAGGAAATGAAAGGGATCCACACTTGGATCTCCGAGGCATCCCAGTGGCTCTGGGAGATCGGAGCCTGC
>CAJMQR010000138.1 GCA_905215665.1 uncultured bacterium
TCTGTGTATATCTTCATTACATTTTACTTGTAATGTTCAATCGTTTTCTGTCGTATTCTGTCGTTTTTTCACGGTTTGTCCGACAGCGTCTTATAATGATTGTTATCAGAACGCAAAGGAGATCATTATGACAAAGACAGAAACCCTTCTTCGGGCGCTGTTGGGCCCGGTGCGCGAGGATGTCCGTCCGCTGGCTGCCGTTGTGGACTATGTGGCGCAACTGCTTTTTGTAGAATGTATTCCTCTGGATGACGTGCGCATTACGAAATGCGTCTATCCCGCCGTGGCAAAGCAGCTCGGCAAGCCCGTGACGGCCGTCTCGCGCAGTGTGGAGCGTTTGACCGCACGGTGCTGGAGCGACGGAGATCCGCAACTGCTGCAAGCCATCATGGGCAGGAAAGTCCTCACGCCCTTTTCTCCCCGGGAAACGGTCATCTGTCTGGCATTTTATGTGTTTCACGGCTGCTCCATGCACGAGGTCCTGCTGCGCAACCTCTCCATATAATAAGACGCCCCTCCCCGGCAGGGAGGGACGTTTTGTTACAGCGCCGTGAACAGCGCGGAACCGCGTTTTTTCAGCCAGAGGTACAGCAGGACCGCAAGCGCCGCCGTGACCAGCGCGAAAACGGCAAGATAGCCGGTCCCGCCGAGCCGCCAGCCTACGAGCAGATAGACACCGACGAGAACGATGGCATAGACCCAGGCGCCTAGCAGCGCCAGCAGAACGCTCATGCTCTGCTTGATGGGCGTGATTTCATTCGTCCACGCAAGATTCGGCTTTTTGATCCCCAAAAACAGGGCAAAGCAGGCCGAGAAAAAGACGAAAAGAAGCGAAACAAGGAAAAGCAGCAGGCGCTGCGGCAGGGACGCGGAGACAACGGCGGCCGCACAGGCGGCGCAGAACAGCGCCGGAACACCGGTCAGCAGGAGCTGCACGGAGAGTTTGGCACGCAGCACCTGCCATGAGGTCACGGGAAGGGACTGGACAAGCCAGAGCGACCTCCCCTCCAGTGACACGGAGGGCGCGGCCATATCGTTCATGGAAGCCAGCATACAGACGCCGGCCGTGAGCAGAACCGGAACAAAGCCCTCCTGCGCGCCGAAAAGGTTCTGCAGAAGCTCTGTAACATCCCTGCCCTTGATGAGCAGGAACACGCCCGCAACCACCAGAAACAGCGTGCCGAGGCCGCAGTTGAGCATATAGTTCGGGCTTGCAGTAAAGCGGCGCATCTCCTTGCCGAACAGCGCGCGCGACGTCGTCCGGGCCCGGACGGTTTTTTCCCGGTAGGCCGTCTTTGCCGTTTTCCCCGTCGCGGTGGCAATTTTCAGGAAGCTGTGCGACAACACAAGCCATGTCAGCGCGAAGGCTCCGAGAACCACGGCCGCCACGAGGAGCATCGCCGTCCAGTCGCCCTCGCCCACACGTCCGAGCAGATACAGGGGATAGGCCGAGCTCCTGAGCTTTTCGCCATAGGCGGCGGCGTTGACCACCAGCGCGCCGATCCAGCTCTGCGCCTTGAAATAGAAGAAATAGTACGCGCCCAGAAACAGCAGGGACACGAAGACCGTGATGAAGCTCCTGTTTTTCAGCTTGAGGCTGATTTTTGCCACAACCCAGCCGAGCAGGCAGGACAGCAGCAGCACAAAAATCGATACCAAAAGCAGAAGCAGCACGCAGCCGGCCACCGCCGCCGCAGTCAGTCTTGCGGTCAAGAAATACACCACGACTGCCGGCAGCAGCACCACGCCGGAGAACATCAGCCCCATCAGATAGACGCCCAGCAGCCGGGAGATCAGAATATACCGCACCGGGATGGGCAGCGACAGCAGAAGATCGTTGTCCTTTGCCAGATACAGGCCGGAATAGGTGTTGAACACGCTGCCGAACACGCCCAGCGCTGCGCCGATCAGGCTGAAGATGGCAAAGTACATCCAGCCCATCTCCGCCTCCAGCAGAGGTCCGCAGATGCTCATGGCAAAAAAGGCAAACGCGCCGCCGATCACGCCGACCATCAGCACGACATAGGCAATAATCAGCGCAATCGAGGAAGCCTTTGAATGGGCTTTCCCCTTTTTCCGGTCATAGAAAAAGCCGCGGTTGATTTCAAAAAGCTGTTTTTTCAGCAGAGTTTTCAGCATTGCTCTCCCTCCAGTTCAAGGAATACCTCCTCCAGAGAGTCGTCGCCCTTGACCTCCTCCATCGTGCCGGAGCGGACGAGGCGGCCGTTTTTGATGATGGCAACCTTGTCGCAGAGCTTTTCCGCAACCTCCAGCACATGCGTGGAGAAGAAGATTGCGCCGCCCTGGTCGCACAGCTCGCGCATCATGCCCTTGAGCAGGTGCGACGCCTTGGGATCCAATCCGACAAAGGGCTCGTCCATCAGGATGAGTTTCGGCGCGTGGAGCCACGCGGAGATGATTGCCAGCTTCTGCTTCATGCCGTGGGAATAAGCGGAGATGGGCTGCGCCAGATCTCCCGTCAGCTCGAACAGATCCGCATACTTCGCAATGCGTTCCTTCCGCGCGGACGCGGAAACGCCAAAGACGTCCGCAATGAAATTCAGGTATTTGATGCCCGTCATGAAATCATACAGGTCGGGGTTGTCCGGGATGTAGGCGATCTGCTTTTTGCAGGCCATGGGGTCCTGACGAATGGACACGCCGCCGATGGCAATCTCGCCGGCGTCGAATTGCAGAATGCCCGCCACGGCGCGAAGTGTGGTCGTCTTGCCTGCACCGTTGTGACCGATGAAACCGTAGATTTCGCCCGGCGCGATATGCAGGGACAGATCATCCACCGCTTTTTTCTCCCCGTAGGTCTTGGTGAAATGTTGAATGTTCAGCAT
>CAJMQR010000139.1 GCA_905215665.1 uncultured bacterium
TTCTCCCAATTCCTTTTTTATTTCAGCAGTTCGTTAAAAAAATACGCCAAGGTATAAAAGCGCTGCACATCCGGCTGAGCAACCTCCCCGGCGGCAATCATTCTCTCGAAAGCCGCCCGCGTCACCCATCTGGCGCCGCAGGTTTCTCCGGGCTGCAGGACAATCTGTGAAAGGGGCGCGTCCCTGCGCAGCGCGTAGGTATCGGAAAACCATGTCTTTCCGCGCACGCTGTCCAGAAATACGAATTCTTCCGGCGCGGCGCAAAGGCCGGTCTCCTCTCTGAGTTCCCGCACGATTGCCTGCCGGCTCGTCTCTCCGGCCAGTACCGCGCCGCCGGTCGTCTCCCAGAGATTCGGATAGCTCTCCTTTTCCGGGGAACGTTTCGTCAGGAGCAATTCGCCTGCGCTGTTGAAAATCCAGACGAAAACGTTGATATGGTATTCTCCGCGCCGCATCGGCGCCCCACGCGCATGCGTCCTCCCCGTCGGCCGCCGCTGTGCGTCATAGATATCCCAGAGTTCCATAGGCTTTGTGTTATGCCGCTGCGGTCAGATGTTCCGCCAGAATTTTAATGCCCATCAGAATCAGAATCAGCCCGCCGATCAGCTCCGCTTTCGCCTTATACCTGCTGCCGAAGATATTGCCAATCTTCAGCCCCACCGCGGAAAATGCAAAAGTGGTGGCGCCGATCACCGCAATGGCAAGCCAGATATTCGTATCCGTCATTGCAAAGGTCACACCGGTCGCCAGAGCGTCGATGCTCGTGGCAATGGCCAGGGGAAACATGGTGCGGAACCCGAAGGAGTCGTTGTGTGTTTCCTCGTCGTGGCTCAGCGCCTCGCGGATCATGTTTGCGCCGATCAAAACCAGAAGCGCGCAGGCAATCCAGTGGTCAAAGCGCTTGATCTGCTCCGCAAAGGAGCTTGCAAGGAGGAAGCCCAGAAGCGGCATCAGCGCCTGAAAGCCACCGAAGTATCCTCCAACGATCATGGCATGGGCAGGGCGAACCTTTTTGACAGAAAGGCCCTTGCCGATGGATACGGCAAAAGCATCCATTGAAAGCGCGATCGCCGTCATGATCAGATCAAAGAGATTCATCTGGACATTCCTCCGTTTTCTGGCGGATATCAAAAAGCCCTGACGTAAACGTCAGGGCTTTTGCTGCATGGTGCGAGTGATGCGACTTGAACGCACACGACGGTTGTCACACGCCCCTCAAACGTGCCTGTCTACCTATTCCAGCACACTCGCGTATCCAATTTGCTTGATAATTATAATGAATTCGCATGGGTTTGTCAATACCTATTTTTACTTTTTTCGGGCTTGTGGTTTGCCTGCCGTTCTGGTAGAATAGGCATATGACAGGAGGGACGATGCCATGCCCCGTTTTTTTGTACCAAAAGAAGAGATCGGCAGCAGTTTTCTTGTGCTGACCGGAGAAAATGCCGCACATGCGAGAGTTCTGCGCCTGAAAAGCGGTGACGCGGCGACCGTGTGCGACGGGGAAGGCACCGATTACGCCTGCACTGTATCTGACACGTCAAACGGCCAGGTCTGTCTGGTCGTTCATCGCAAGGATGTCTCTCAGAGCGAGCCCGCCGTCGCCTGCAGCGTCTACATGGCGTTTGCAAAGGCCGATAAATTCGAGCATGTCATTCAAAAGGCCACGGAGCTGGGCGCCTGCGAGCTGGTCTGCTTTCCTTCCGCGCGCTGCGTCTCCCGGCCGGACGAAAAAGCAGTGGCAAAAAAACTCGACCGCTGGCAAAAAATCGCCGCCTCCGCCGCTGAACAGTCCGGCCGCGGCCGGATTCCAAAGGTCATTGCGCTTTCCTCCTATGCGCAGGCGCTTGCGCGCGCCGCACAGGCGGAGCTTGCCGTCTGCTTCTACGAAAACGAGGAGCGGCTCACCTTCCGCGCCGCGATTGAGGCCGCACCCTTTCACACCGCCGCAATTCTCACCGGCCCCGAGGGCGGCTTCGAACCGGAGGAAATCCGGCAGGCGGCGGAGGCCGGGCTGAAAATCTGCACGCTCGGCAGCCGCATCCTGCGCTGTGAAACCGCCCCGCTTTGCGCGCTTTCCGCCTTGATGTACGCAACGGGAGAGTTTTAACTGTCCGCCATTTTCAGCCGAAAACGGGCCGGCAGCATTCTTTCATAAAAGCAAACCGCCAATACCGGGAGATCCGCCGCCGGCCCCCGCATGGTTGGAACCTTCCCGGATGGTCGATCCTTCCCGCTGCTGGTCCGCCCCCGTCTGCGCCATGTGGCCGGTACCCAGTGGGGAAACAAAAAGTACATGAATATGGCAATCACCGGATCGTATTTTTAAAAGTGGAAACGGCTTTTCGTATCGCCTGAATGTAATGATCCATATCCAGCGAATAAGCAACAGAATCATTGCCGCTGGCATAGGCTTCCCTGACCTTCTGTTCCGTGCCAGCAAACATAATGGTAAACTTGCCGGCCTTGTGTACTGTGGTGATGATTTTCTCCAAAGCCTCCCGGAAGACAGGATTCTCAAAATCTCCCGGCATACCCATGGAGATGGAGAGGTCAAACGGCCCGATAAAGATGCCATCCACACCCTCCAGATTCGCAATTTGCTCGATCTTTTCCAAAGCCTCTGCCGTTTCGCACTGGGGAATCAGAAGCACTTCCTCGTTGAAGTATCTCATGGTTTCCGGAACGGTCATGTTCAGCCGGTAGCCGAAGCCATCCTTTCTGCTGGGGCAGAAGCCTCTGCCGCCGATGGGCGCATATTTCGTCCATTCCACCAGCTTTTTCACTTCGTCAACGGTTTT
>CAJMQR010000140.1 GCA_905215665.1 uncultured bacterium
TCGTCCATTGCGTCTACCATCACTGTTTCCTTGCGGAGATAACGCCCGTCTTCTCTTGGAAAGTAGAGGACAATCCCCACCTGCTGCGTTTGCAGGGAGGTATCGGAGAGCATGATGTCCGTTTGCGTGAGCGTAACAGAATTCTCCGTGCCGCTCATCGTGATGTTGACCTTCTGGATCTCGTCGAGCTGCAGAAGCGTTTTCGCGATTGCCGCGCGCGCGACGGAGGACTCAATGGCAGACCGGCTGGGATAAGGATCCGAAAAAACCAGCACGGCGGTATCCGTATCCAGATAGGCGTCCTCCAGTTTCCATTCCTCGGGTACGGCCGGAAGCAGCCCCTTTTTCTTCGGGCCGCGCAGATAGCGCTGCATCAACTCCATAAGGGTAAGCTGCGAGGGATCTACGGATACGTCCTCCGCCTGAAGAATCTCGTCGGAGGTATCTTTTCTCATGCCGGTACAGTAAAAAAAGGAGAAAGTCGCCTCCGCGCCGCCGGTCTCCGGGGAGGAACATGCCGACAGGAGGAGCACCGACGTAAGGAAAAAAAGGACAAGCTTTTTCATTCAATTTCCTCCTCCGTGTCAAAGCTGGGAAAGCTGACCGCAAACCGCGTACCGCCGCCCTCCCGCGCAAAGACGCCGATGGTGCCGTAATTGCGGCGCACCATGTCGTAAACGATAGACAGGCCAAGCCCGGCGCCGCCCGCCGCCCGCGAACGCGCTTTATCAACGCGGTAAAAACGTTCAAAAATATGCGCGCGGGCTTCCTCGGGGATTCCGGGGCCGTTGTCTTCGACCTCCAGCAGAATATCATCCTGCACACGATGCAGGCAAACGCGAGTCCAGCCGCCGTCGCGGTTATATTTAATTGCGTTCTCGACAAGATTAAACACGATCTGATACAGATCGTCCTCCACAGTCATCAGCATGCAGTGCTGCTGCAGATCCGTCTCAATGCGGACGGAGCGCAGATCGGCCAGAGGACGCAGCATCCGGATGACCTTCTCCACCGTCGGCGCCGCATCGAGGATCTCGCGTTCCTCGTCCATGACGCTGTCCAGCCTTGTCAGGGTCAGAAGCTTCTGAGAAAGCCTGCCGAGGCGATCCGCCTCCCGGCCGATGTCCCCGATGAACTCGCGCTCCGTTTCCTCATCCATTTTGTTCTGCAAGATGGAGTCGGACAACAGCTTAATGGAGGCGAGAGGGGTTTTCAGCTCGTGCGAAGCGTCGGAAACAAACTGCCTGCGCCGATTTTCCGAATTGTTCAGCCGCTCGGCAAGATTGTTGAACTCTCTTGCCAGCGTGTCGATCTCGTCATGTCCGTGCAGCTTGATCTTGTAGGTGTAATCTCCCTCACGCATCCGCCGGACAGACTGGAGGATGCCGCGCAGGCGCCTGGAAAACGCGGTGGAAAAAAAGAAGGAAAAGACAACGACGGCAATCTCCAATCCAACGGAAATCCGGAAGATATTGGCCTGCAGAGCGGAGATAATCGCGCCGCGCTCCGTGTCATATTCCACGAGATAGACGGCTCCGAGAATCTTCCCTCCGCGCATCAGAGGCGCTGCCGCATGGGACTCTATGGCGCTGCCGTCATACTGCGCGTAAAAGACGTCGCTCCCCATCAAAGCCCTGACGATCTCCGGAAAGAGAAGAAGCTTTCCTTCCGCATTGCCGGTTTTAAGTGAATCGAAGAGCGCCGTACCGGAGGCATCGGTCACGACGGTGCGCGCCGTGCTCAGGTCCTCCAGCGAGTTGACGGCCTGCGCCGTCTTCGCCGCGGAAAGATCGTCAAGCTGCAAAAGCGCAGTCGTCATGAGCTGCGCTTTTTCCTCCAGTGCGCGGTGCTGCGCGCTGAAAATCAGATTCCGCGTCGTATTGGAGGCATAAATATTCAGGAAGAAAAGAACCACTGTTGTGATTGCGATGTAGGCCGCCGCATAGCGAAGCTGAGAGCTGCTCGGCAAAAGCGACAGGCGCTTTTTAGGCTTTGAAATAGTACCCAACTCCCCATTTTGTCAAAAAATACTGCGGTTCAGCCGGATTTGTCTCCAGTTTTTCACGGATCCGCCGGATATGGACGTCCACTGTGCGGATGTCGCTGCGGTAATCATAGCCCCAAATGAGATCCAGAAGATTCTCTCTGGAATAAACCCGGTTCGGATTACGGATCAGCAGCTCCACCACTTCGAATTCTCTGGCGGTCAGCTCCGCGGGAACGCCGTTTTTATATACATTATGCTCCTGTGTGTCCACCGTCAGTTCCCCGACGGTAATGCGGCTTTTTTTGTTTTCCAGTCCGCCGCTGCGGCGGAGCAGGGCCTTGATACGCGCTTTCAGCTCCAGTATGTTAAACGGCTTGGTCAGATAATCGTCGGCGCCGTGTTCGAAGCCCATCAGCTTATCCATATCCAGCGTGCGCGCCGTCAGCATGATGATGGGCACGTCCGAAAATTCACGGATCCGCCGGCATGCCTCCATGCCGTCAAGCTCCGGCATCATGACATCCAGAACAATCAGACGTACCTCCGGATCATGCGCAAGCTCTACAGCCTGCCTGCCGTTGCTGCCGGTGACAACCTGATAGCCTTCGTTCTGCAAGTTAAAGCGAATCCCTTTTACCAGAAGTTCCTCATCGTCCACTACCAGAATTTTCATACCTTCACCCCACTGTAATATACTCCCGGATGGCCTCCAACCGCTTTTCTCCGATTCCGGAAACGTTGCGCAGTCCGTCAACTGTCGTAAAATCGCCGTGCTG
>CAJMQR010000141.1 GCA_905215665.1 uncultured bacterium
CCGGCGAAGGCGGGAGACTATGCTCAGCCGGCTGCGCCAGCCGGAATCTCCCCGACGCCGTTCAGGACGAGGCGCGGCCGGTAGGGGAATTTTTTGATGTCGTTCCGGTCCGTGACGCCGGAGAGGACGAGAACGGTGTCAAGGCCCGTCTCTATGCCCGCAACAATATCGGTATCCATGCGATCGCCTATCATCACGGCCTCCTCCGAATGGACGCCGAGGATGCGCAGGCCCGTGCGCATCATCAGCGGATTGGGCTTGCCGATAAAGTAAGCGGTTTTGCCCGTGGCCAGCTCAATGGGCGAGATCATTGCGCGGCAGGCGGGGACAATCCCGTCCTCCGACGGGCCGGTCAGGTCGCTGTTTGTGCCGATGAGCTTCGCGCCCCGCATGACCAGACGGACGGCTTTGAGAATATTCTCATAATTATAGGTATTCCCCTCCCCGATGATCACGTAATCGGGATCGACGTCGTTCATCGTGATGCCCTCGTCGTGCAGGGCCATGATCAGTCCGGCGCCGCCTACAACATAGGCGCTGCAGCCGGGCGCCTGAGAGCGGATGAAACGCGCGGTCGCCTGCGCACTGGTATAGAAGTGGCTCTCGTCCACCTCCAGCCCCATGCGTCCGAGCTTCTGCTGAAGCTCCTTCGGGGAACGCTCGGAGGAATTGGTCAAAAACAGAAAGTGTTTTTTCTCCGCGTACAGCCAGTCCACAAATTCCTTTACGCCGGGCAGCAGACGGTTGCCGTGATAGATCACACCATCCATGTCGCAGATAAAGCCTTTTTTTCGTTTCAGTTCTTCCATGACATCCCTTCTTTCTTTTCGTTTCCTCTATCATAACCCATGTATGCAAATTCTGCAAGCAAAGACCTGTAAAATTCACAAACTGTTTCAAGGTTCCCGCGCGGCGTGCCGGTCTTGCAGCGGGGATTCGTGATAATCACCAAAAATACACATCTATCTTTATACAGAATCCCAAGTTGCGGGGAGAATCCCGAAATTGTATCATATATATATTAAGGCAGGCCCGTCTACTCCACAAAATAGACGGTGACCGCCGGAAAAGGAG
Source organism: uncultured bacterium (assembly GCA_905215665.1). Taxonomy (GTDB): domain Bacteria; phylum Bacillota; class Clostridia; order Oscillospirales; family Oscillospiraceae; genus JAZOXB01. The sequence goes on from CAJMQR010000141.1 coordinate 1,075, forward strand.
GAAAACACCATCCGCAGGGCTTGCGGTGCGGCAGTGTGGAGACCTGTCGTAATGCGTCGCGCGGAAGCGGACGCGAGGTATGGGCAAGCGGAGGCTCTCATACCATAGCCGGTTGCATGGCAAGTGTAACACTGAAAGACATCAAAAAAATCTACCCCAACACCGAGACCAAAAAGAAGAAAAAGCACAAGAAGGGTGAGCCGGAAGAAAAGAAGGCCAATCTTCAGATCACGGCGGAAGGCGTCGTTGCGGTGCAGAAGTTCTCTCTGGACATCGCGGACCGCGAATTCATCGTTCTGGTCGGCCCTTCCGGCTGCGGCAAGTCCACCACCCTGCGTATGATCGCCGGTTTGGAGGAGATCACCGAGGGCGAGCTGTACATCGGGGACCGTATGGTCAACGACGTCGCGCCCAAGGATCGCGATATCGCGATGGTTTTCCAGAACTACGCGCTGTATCCCCATATGACCGTGTTTGAAAATATGGCCTTCTCCCTGAAGCTGAAGAAGGTTCCTAAGAAAGAGATCGAAAAGAAGGTACATGAGGCCGCGGAAATCCTCGGCATCACGGAGTATCTCGACCGCAAGCCGAAGGCTCTGTCCGGCGGCCAGCGGCAGCGTGTGGCCATCGGCCGCGCCATCGTCCGCGATCCGCAGGTCCTTCTGATGGACGAACCGCTGTCCAACCTGGACGCCAAGCTGCGTAACCAGATGCGTGCGGAGATCATCAAGCTGCGCTCCCGTATCAATACCACCTTCATCTACGTCACCCACGACCAGACGGAGGCCATGACGCTGGGCGACCGCATCGTCATCATGCGCGACGGCTTCATCCAGCAGATCGGCACCCCGCAGGAGGTCTTCAACCATCCGCTGAACCTCTTTGTCGCCGGCTTCATCGGCACCCCGCAGATGAACTTCTTCCGCGATGCGAAGCTCGTCCGGAAGGACGGCGAGTATGCCGTGGATCTGCTGGGCCGCCACATCGTGCTGGACGCGGAGCGCCAGAAGATCCTCAAGGATCGCGGCGAAGAGGAGCGCGACGTCATCGTCGGCATCCGCCCCGTGCATCTTTCCATCGCGCCGAGCGGCATCCCCGCCACCATCGACGTTTCCGAGATGATGGGTAGCGAGATGCACCTGCATCTGACGGTCAGCGGGCAGGACGTGATCGCCATCATCCCCACGGCCGGCCTGACGCTGGATGCCGTCCGCACCGGAACGCAGACCTATTTTGATTTCGACCCGACGCTGATGCATCTGTTCGATCCGGAAACCGAGAAAAACCTGTTCTGATCCATAAATCCATAAGAGGAAAAGGGTCGCCGCAGCAGCGGCGGCCCTTTTTTCTGTCGAAAAACCTTACGGCTGAAGGTTTCGGAGGGAAAGAAAGTGTGAAAGGAAACCGTCACACCGAGCCGCAGCGAGGCGTTTCGGAGCGCAACCGCCGCTGCGCGGCGGCACTTGGCGCGGAGATGGGTTTCCTTTCGCGTTCAATCACCCGCCGCAGCAGCGGCGGCCCTTTTGTGCGCCTGAAAGAAGCTGTATCCTCCCCTGCCGGCGGCCG
>CAJMQR010000142.1 GCA_905215665.1 uncultured bacterium
ATCTGCTTGGGCTCATAGGGCATCCGAATCAGACGCTCTTTCTTTGTGGTGAGCAGCCTGATAATCGGCGGCTGGACGATGGGGACCAGCGCCATGTAGGAATAGGCCGCCACCGTAATCGCGCCGATATAGCCGCTCTTCAGCGCGTTGGCCACAACAATGGAGGTCGGGCCGTCCGCCGCGCCGATGATTGCGATGGAAGCGGCGTCATTGATATTGAAGCCGCAGAGGCTTGCCATAAAGAACGTGAAGAAAATGCCAAACTGCGCCGCCGCGCCGAAGATCATCAGCTTGGGGTTTGCAAGGAGCGGGCCGAAGTCGATCATGGCGCCGATGCCGATGAACAGAATCAGCGGGAACAGCTCATTTGCAATACCGTTGTTATAGAGGACCTCGAGCGTTTTCAGATTCACGATTTCGCCGGACGCGTTTACGATTCCGGGCAGATTCATGATAATGGCGCCGAAGCCAATGGGCAAAAGCAGGGAAGGCTCCATGTCCTTCGCGATTGCCAGATAGATCAGCAGGCCGCCGATGATCCACATGACAACCAGCTTCCACCCGCCGCTGACAAACAGGTTTTGCAGGTTTTCAAACAGTGCTTCCAAATCAGTTCCTCCTAAAGCTCATATTGTTGAAGAATGCCTGCACAGGCAGGCTTGGGAAGGGCGCCGCATGAGCGTACGGCGGCAAGTATGATCTATCCATATTTTAGGTGGTTGGCGGTAAAAAGTCAAGCGATACTTTTCGCGTCCGTGCGCCGCATTGTTATTTGCACATAGACAAAAGGAAATTTATGTGCTAAAATAAAAAAGAATATGGCTACTGGGAGTGCTGTAAGTGAAGACCGAGGTTCTTGGCGTTCGCTATGATAACGTGACCATGGAGGAAGCCCTGCAGACAGCGCAGGAGCTTTTACAGGCCGGTACGCCTGCGTATTGTGTTACGCCAAATGCCGAAATCGCATATGACGCCCTGCACGATTCCTGTCTGCGCGAGATCCTGAACGGGGCTTCGCTGGTGCTGCCGGACGGTGCCGGCGTGGTGCTTGCGTCAAAGATTGTCAGAGCTCCGCTCAAACAAAAGGTGGCCGGCTTTGACTTTGCGCTGAATCTGCTGCCTTATCTTGCCGCGTCCGGCACGCGGCTGTATCTTCTCGGCGGGAAGCCCGGAATTGCGGAGTTGGCTGCGGAAAAGCTGCTGGAGCGGTTTCCCGGGCTGTGTATCTGCGGCACATGCGACGGATATTTTCCGGAGGACGGACAGGCCGTGGAAAAGCTGCGGGCTGCGGCGGCGGAAGTGGTCTTTGTGTGTCTCGGCGCACCAAAGCAGGAGTATTTTATGCAGGCGCACCGGATCGATTCAGGCGCCCGGCTGATGATCGGTCTGGGCGGCACCCTCGACGGCATTGCGGGTACCGTCCGGCGCGCGCCGAAGTGGATGCAGAAGCTGCAGCTTGAATGGCTTTACCGTCTGATCCGGGAGCCAAGGCGCTTCCGGCGGATGCTGCGTCTTCCGAAGTATATTTTTGCCGCGATGAAGAAAAGATGGAAAGGGTAGTGCATTTATGGGAAAGCTGATCGTTTTTGAGGGAACGGATGGTTCTGGCAAATCCACGCAGTTTTCACTTCTGACAAAGCGCCTTCAGGCGGAACAGGTGGAGTTCCGCACAATGGTGTTTCCACAGTATTCCGAGCCCTCCTCGGCGCTGATACGAATGTATCTGGGCGGGGAATTCGGCACGAAGCCGTCGGATGTCAATGCCTATGCCGCCTCCACCTTTTACGCAGTGGATCGCTATGCCTCCTATCAGAAGGTATGGAAAACCTATTACCGGCAGGGTGGCCTGATCCTTTCCGATCGTTATACCACCTCCAACGCGGTACATCAGGCCTCCAAGGAGCCGCCGGAGCGACGCGAGGAGTTCTTCCGCTGGCTGCAGGATTTTGAATACAACCGGCTGGAACTTCCAAGACCCGATATCGTCATATATCTTGACGTTCCTACGGAGCTCACGGGAGAAATGCTCCGAAAACGCGAAAACCGCACGCACACGCATGCGGACATTCATGAACAGAATATGGATTATCTGCGCCAGTGCCGCGCCGTCGGTATGGATGCCGCGATGCATTACGGCTGGACCGTTATCCACTGTGCACGGGACGGAAAAATGCGTTCCATTGAGGAAATCCATCAGGAAATCTACGCTCTTGTGAAGCAATGTCTGGAGGAAGCTTAAATGGTATATATCATTCTCGGAACCGGTTTTGAAGAGGCGGAGGCCGTCATTCCCTGCGATCTGCTTCGCCGCGCCGGCGTTGACGTGCAATTCGCCGGAATCGGAGCGCGGGCCATTACCGGAAGCAACGGTATCACGGTCACTGCCGATTGCACCGTGCAGGAAGCCGCTTTGACCGAGGCGGAAATGATCGTCCTGCCCGGCGGTCTTGGCGGCGTGAGATCCATCTGCGGATGCAGGGAAGTGCTGGACGCCGTGCAGCAGGTCTACCGTGCGGGAGGCTACGTCGCCGCCATCTGTGCCGCGCCTACGGTTCTGGCCGGACTTGGCATCACGGAAGGGAAGCGTGCAACCTGCTATCCCGGTATGGAACCGAAGATGCGCGGCGCGCT
>CAJMQR010000143.1 GCA_905215665.1 uncultured bacterium
TTATGAATATGGCCGCACCCGTGGGAGCAGATCCAATGCAGATTCTCTGGCAGATTCAGCAGCCGGCTGCAATCACGCTGCTTTTGATTCTCCTTGGACTGACCTTTCCCGTGCGGGGACTGCTGTTCCTGATTGTGGGCTGCACAAGAGGCATCCGGCCCAGCCGTACCACCGTCATCCTGTGTGTGGTCGAGGTTCTTCTGGGAACGGCGATTTTGTGCCTTGCCCGCATTTCCGCGTTCGCGCTGTATATTATTCTGGCAGTTTACCTGTCGTTTCTTCTGGCAGCGAAGGGCATCGACTGCTATATTTATGCCAAAGCAAGACAATGGCGCTGCTTTATTCCGGCCGCGGCGACCACTGCGCTTGGAACGCAGCTTCTGTTTCTTCTGCTTACCGTCCCTCCGTCTGCCAAACAGAAGATTCTGCTGCTGCTTTCCCTTCTGATGCTGACGGTGTTCGGCACATCACTGCTCTGCGATATTCTGTTCTTTTTTGTGAAGAGCGGACGCTTTCGGCGCGTGCTGAATCACATTCGTGTTGCGCTGCCGGATTATGTGGGACTGCCACTGCCCCTGCAGGCGTCCGACGCCGCGAAGACCGAGTTCCTTTCTCCTGCGCCGCCGGAAAAGATCGAGGTGCTCTTTCAGGTCTCACGGAAGGGGATAGGGATCGCCGGACACTGCGAACTGTGCATCGACGGCAGGACGCTGACCTATGGCTGTTATGAGCCGGAATCCCGCCGCCTGTTTTCCACCATGGGCCGCGGCGTGATCTTTCGTGCGCCGCGCGACGAGTATCTGCATTGGTCCATGCGTGAAAATGATAAAAAGGTCATCAGCTATACTCTGCAATTCCCGCCGGAGCAGATGGCACTGGTACGCCGGCAGCTTTCACTCCTGGAGGAAAACATGGAGGTGTGGCAGCCGCAGGAGGCACCGGAGGAGTATATCACCCGCGTGCAGCAGGTGCAGGATGTTCGGATCTATCGTGTGACCGGCGGACCGTTCCGGACGTATTTCGTTCCCACGATCAATTGCGTGACAATTACAAACAGCATCCTTGGGAAAACGGAGCTCGGCAGAGCGCTGATGCCCGGCATCAAAACGCCGGGCGCCTATATGGACATGCTTGACAGACAGTATTACGCCGGCAGCAGCGTGGTGGTGGAACGGCACGCTTACGGCCCTGCGGAAAAACGCTGACAGACAAACCGCCCCGGAAAGAATGTTCTTTCCGGGGCGGCGCTTATCAGCAATAAAAATCGCGGATCTTTTTTGCGCGGCTGGGATGCCGCAGCTTACGGATGGCCTTGTTTTCGATCTGGCGGATGCGTTCACGCGTCACGCCGAAGATCTGCCCGACTTCCTCGAGCGTATGGGTTTTGCCGTCATACATCCCGAAGCGGAGGCGCAGGACGTCGGCCTCGCGGTCGGTCAGCGTGTTGAGGATTTCACCCAGCGCTTCGGCCAGCAGCGCGTTGCTGGTGGCGTCCGCAGGACCGGGGGTGTTGTCATCCTCCACAAAGGAGCCGATGGTCGTGTCCTCCTCGTCACCGACGGGGGTGTCAAGCGAGAGCGTATCGGCCGCGGTGCGGTTGGCCTCGATGATCTTCTCAATGGGAAGGTTCAGCTCGTCGGCAATCTCTTCGAGCGTCGGCTCGCGTCCCAGCTCCTGCACCAGCTTGCGGTTGCAGCGGGTTGCCTTGTTGATGACCTCTACCATATGCACCGGTACGCGGATCGTTCTGGCCTGATCGGCGATCGCACGGGTGATCGCCTGACGGATCCACCAAGTCGCATATGTAGAGAATTTGTTTCCCTTTGTATAGTCGAATTTATCGACTGCGCGGATCAGACCGGTATTTCCCTCCTGAATCAGATCCAGAATGTGCAGGCCGCGGCCGGAGTACTTCTTTGCGATGGAGACAACCAGACGCAGATTGGCCTCCGTCAGCTTGTTTTTGGCGCTCTGATCCCCTTCAGCAACGCGGCGGGCCAGCTCCTGCTCTTCTTCCGGAGAGAGCAGGGGAACCTGCCCGATTTCCTTCAGGTACATGCGGACGGGATCATCCAGATTGAACTCCGCCGCCAGCTCCACGGGGTCCACCAGCGGTTCTTCCTCCTCCAGATCGGAGGGGGGAAGGTCGATATCATCCAGCAGATTCGGCATCGGATCCCCTTCGGGGTCGGAGCTGACAATCTGAATACCGATCGATTCAAATGTATCATAAATCTGTTCAATCTTATCCACCGAAAGATCGAGCTTTTCCAAGGCCGAGAGCAATTCCGCAGAGGAAAGAACCCCATCTCTGCGGCCCTTGCTGATCAGGGCGGTCAGCGGAGCCATCAATTCTTCATTTGGCTTGCTGCTTTTTTTTGAGCTGGACATAATGCACTTCCTTGCAACCAATGAATGTTTTACCTTTAAGGCGTATCCAATTTATTATATATTGTAATTTTTCATAAAGCAATAGTTTTTTGACAAAAAAACGAGAAAGCGCTTCTTTTTTGAAAAAATAGGGGAGAATTGCATGACAAAAAAGGTTTTGGCGGCTATCCCACAGGATACCCGCCAAAACGAATTATCATACATTTATTTATCCGGCAATTTCTTCTTCCAGTCT
>CAJMQR010000144.1 GCA_905215665.1 uncultured bacterium
GTGAAACGGATCTACTTCAGCGCGGTGGAAGGCAAGGAGGCCTACTATTTCCGCAGAGCGGACAGGCTCTTCCCGGGTAGTCTTGCTCCCGCGCAGGACAAAGAACTGATCTGCCGTTCAAAATACGAGTATCTCACCCGGCTTTCCTCCGGTCTGCCCGATGAAACCGGTCTTCCGGACGGCATGACGGAGCAGGAGCTGCACGGGCTCCGCAAGGCGCTGAGCTATGCCCCCGGCAATCTTCGTCCGGAAACCGTTCGAGCGCTGTACGGCCGGACCTTACGCCTGTCCTCCACGAAAATCGACGTTCTGGCCGGCTGCCGTTTTGCCTATTTTTTACAGTACGGCCTCAAAGCGAAGGAGCGCAAACCTGCACAGCTCGACGCGCCGCTTTACGGTACCTTTGTCCACTATGTTCTGGAGCATACCGTGCGGCAGGTGCAGGCAGAAGGCGGTTTTTCCGCCGTTGCGCCGGAGCGTGTGCTTTCCCTCGCGGAACGGTTTATGGAAGAATATGCGAAAACGCAGCTTGCAAGCCTCTGGGACTCCGATCGGGAGGGCTATCTTCTCCGGCGCACCTTTGCCGAGGTGCGGCAGGTGGTACGGGAGCTATATGACGAACTTTCCCAATCGGAGTTTGTGCCGCAGTGGTTTGAGCTGGAATTCTCCTCCCGGGGGCCGCTGCCTGCGGTGAGGATTGCCGGACAGCATATGACTGCCGAGCTGGAGGGCTATGTGGATCGCGCCGACATCTGGCGTGACGGAGAAAAGCTGTATGTGCGTATTGTGGATTACAAAACCGGAAAAAAGGATTTTGACTATACAAACGTGCTGAACGGCATCGGCCTGCAAATGCTGCTGTATCTTTTCGCACTGGAAAAACACGGAAGTCGGCTGTCCGGCGAACCGCTCTTACCGGCAGGTGTGCTGTATTTTCCAGCGCGTATGGCACAGGTCACCGTGAAGGACAAATTCTCGGACGCAGACGCGAACGCTGCGCACCGGAAGCTCCTGCGCCGGCAGGGACTTCTGTTGAATGATTACAGAGTATTGCAGGCGATGGAGCCCAGCGGCAGCGATCCGGTATATCTGCCTTACAGCCACGGAAAGGACGGCTCCCGCACCGGCGATCTGGCCGATCCAGGGCAGCTCCGCCTTCTGGAACGCCACGTTTTTCATACCGTAGCCGCGCTTGCGGACGAGGTTGCGCGCGGGAAAGTGACGCCTAATCCCTATTTCCGGGACGAGCAGCACAATGCCTGTCGCTGGTGCCCGTATCAGACGCTCTGTGCCGATACAGCGGAAAAACGCTGGCTCGACAAGCTTGGCGGGCCGGAAGAGTTTTGGAAGCTCATCGGAGAGGAGGATGTGCATGAGTGAGCTGAAGCTGACGCGCGAGCAGCAGGCCGCCGTCGATCATCGCGGCGGGACGCTCCTCGTTTCGGCCGCTGCGGGTTCCGGCAAGACAAAGGTGCTTGTCGACCGCGTGCTTGGCCGTGTGACCGATCCTTCGCAGCAATGCAATGTGGATGATTTTCTGATGATTACCTTCACGCAGGCGGCGGCGGCGGAGCTTCGCGGGAAGTTGATTGCCGCATTGAGCGAACGGCTGTCCGAGCAACCGGACAACCGGCATCTGCAGCGGCAGATGAGCCGCGTCTATTTGGCGCAGATTTCGACCGTTCACGCCTTCTGCGGCGTCATTCTGCGGGAATATGCGCACACACTGGAGCTTCCGGCGGATTTTCGCATCTGCGATGAGGAGGAAGCAAAGCAGCTCCGGCAGCGCGCTTTGACCGCAACGCTGGAAGATGCCTACCGGAGAGTGAAAAGCGAACCGCAGATCGCCGCCGCGCTGGACATGCTGGGTGCGGGGCGCGACGACAGTGCGATCAATGCGCTCATTGTCAATCTGTTCTCCGGCGTGCAATGCTATCCGGATCCGGCCGCGCGGCTTGGTGCGCTGGAAAAAATGCTGGATGTCTCCGACTGCACGGATGCCGGGGAAACCGTCTGGGGCAGGTTTTTGATTGACGAGTTCCGGCGCTATCTTTCCGTCTGCGCCGCCTCTCTGGAAGAAGCCTGCCGCGTGATTGACGCGACACCGGCGCTGGCGGCCTATGCGCCGACCTTTTATGACAATCTGCGTGATGTGAGGGCGCTGGCCGCGCAGAACACATGGGAAGCTATGCACAGCGGGGCCATCGACTTCGGTACCCTTACGAGGATCTATAAATGCCCCGAACCGGAAAAACAGAGCTATGTGCAGACGCTTCGCAAGCGCGCTGTCAACGGCATCCGGGCAAGGCAGGAAAAATTCTCGCTCACCTCCGAAGAAGCGCTTGCGGATCTGCGGCGCAGCGGAGATGCCCTTCACGGGCTCTTACTGTTGGTCAGGAGCTTTTCGGAAAGGTACCGGCAAAGCAAATTGCAGAGGCATGTGCTGGACTATAACGATCTGGAGCATGAAACCCTGCGTCTGCTGACCCATTCCGGTGATCTGCCGACGGCTGCGGCGAGGGAAGTGTCGCAGCATTATGCCGAAATCATGGTCGACGAGTATCAGGATACCAACAGCGTGCAGGACGCAATCTTTCGGGCAATTTCCCGCGACGAAAAAAATCT
>CAJMQR010000145.1 GCA_905215665.1 uncultured bacterium
TGAAAAATAGTATGAAAAATGAGTTCCTCGCTGTGATCCGCTCCCGCTCCTCGGCCGAGGGCAGGCGAAGGCTCGCAGACTGGCTGCTGGCTGTGGAAGTCATGGATCTGCCTGAGTTCCACGATTGTACAAACGCATACCGCAACTGGTTTAACGAGATCCTCAACTCTATGGATGTCCCATGGTCGAATGGCTTTATTGAAGGCTGCAACAACAAAACCAAAGTCCTGAAGCGCGTCTGCTTCGGAATGCGTAACTTCCGCAATTTCAGAAACAGAATCCTCTTCTGCAATACTTAAAAATCGTGCCGGTGCTTTCTCTCCGACACGACTTTCGATCTTTCCTTTTTTACCTCTACCCCAACTATTGACATAGAGCCTTTTTTCAAAACAGATTGGGCAATCCCCTGCCGGCATATTTATTGCCAGCCCTTGCAAATGTCGATCCATGCGGCAAAGGAGGAATACTTTTCAAGCTCCGCAATGGTCAGTTCAATGGCGCTGTTGCTGCTGCCGCAGGCAGGAAACACGGTTTCAAAGCGTTTCAGCGATTCATCCAGATAAACAGTCACGTCTGCGTTGACCGCAAAGGGGCAGACCCCACCGACGGCGTGACCGATGACCGTTTCCGTCTCTTCCGCGGAGAGCATTTTGGCCTTCGTGTGGAATTGCGCCTTATACTTCGGATTATCGATTTTTGCGTCGCCCGCGGCGACGATCAGTATCGGCTGCCCGTTGACGGAAAAAGAAAGCGTCTTTGCGATGCGGCAGGGCTCGCAATGCAGCGCCTCCGCGGCAAGCTCCACCGTTGCGCTTGATACCTCAAATTCCCGTATCCGGTTTTCCATGCCGTATTGCCTGAAATATTCTCTAACTTTTTCGATTGCCAATGCCATCGCCCTCCCTGTTTTTGCTGCCAAGGCAGCGTTTGTTTTCCCGAACCGGCATGGAAACGGCCCGCAGCTTTCGCCTGCGGGCTTTTTCCCATGCTCCAGTATCTTTTCCCAGCGGGGAATTCATTGCAGAAGATGCCCGAAGGTCAGACGCGGCGGATAATGCCCATGGGCGTCTGCTGGTCGTCCTGTCCGAGGGGGTTGTCCTTCAGAATTCTGGCATAGAGCTTTTTATCCAGCTTTTTGGAGGAGGTGCCGAGAATCTGTCCCTCGAGATCGTTGATGTCCACGATACAGACCTCGTGGCCGATGCGCTCCTTAATCTGCGCGGCGACCTGATCGGGCTTCAGCGGGCCGAGAACGACGTAATGATTATAGGGCGGAATGGTATTGTGGCAGGGACCGTCGATGGAGCGGGCGCGGTAACCGGCGACGGTATAGAACCAGCCCTTCTTGCGGAAAATCTTTTTACCGATCACGGAAATCACAGCGGCGAAGAGAATGCGAAGAACGCCGACCTCACGCAGGGCGCACTCCATCGTCTCGGGCATGCCGAGGCCGATGCCGTGGGGCGTTTTGGTAACGTGCTTGCTCAGCCAGACCGCAAGACGGCGGGGATGGATATCCTCCATCGGGATCGCGCGCTTCTGCGTGCAGGCAACGCACTTTTCCGAGATGAACAGAATGTCCTCGGGCTCGGTCAGTACGGGCGAACCGTATTGCTCCGCAACGTCCAGAATATTGTCCTGATCGGTGATCAGATGTGTGTGGATCGGCAGGCGCTGATAGCTCACGCCATCGACGACGATAATATCGTTTTTCCCAAGATTCGGCTTTAGTTCTTCCATGCTTTTCTCCTCTATTTCTTCAGATTCAGAATGCTCTTATAATACGGCCACAATCCCTGCTTTTCGGGATAATGCGGCGCAAGCTGGCAAAGATCGGTGCCGGGATAATCGTTGCCCTCGATCAGAACAGGGCCTTCCGGCGTGATGGCGACATCCCAGCCGACATGGCGGATTTCCGGCACGACCAGAGCGGCTTCCCTTGCAAAAGCAATGGCCTCCGGCACCATCGGGAGCTGATAACCGTCAAAGCGGATTTTAGTGTCCGGATGCGTCTCATAGACGTTGAAGTAATCATCCGTCGCCACGGAACAGATCTTTCCTGTTTCCGCATCGACACGGCAGATGACACCGCCCTGACCGGAATTGTCGCAGAAACCTTCGCCGCGGCCGATTTTGACGACGATATAGGCGATATGCACGGTGTCGCCCACACGGTCGGTGACAATGCGCAGCGTATTGACAGACTGCGGATGAAGCCTTGCCATTTCTTCATGCTGCGCCAGCGGCTCTTCCAGCACGTTCAGATGTTTTTCCGCAAGATACTTCCGGCATTCCCCGACGGATGCAAAGGCGGCGGCGTCCAGCTTTTCGATGCCGTTTCCGCAGGTACCGCGGTTCGGCTTCGCAAAAAAGACGGGGTGCTTGTCCAGAAAAGCGGTCAGCTCCTCCTCGGTCGCCGTCTCAGCGTTCAGGGTGTCCCTGTGCAGAAAGGAGGCGAAGCGCACATTAAAGCGCAGCTTGTCGTCAAATTCATCAGAAAAGTCCGGCTGATTCATAAGCTCACAGACTTTTTTATTGCGCACGCGGGTCAGATAGGTGTCGCGCTGCCTGCCGTTCATGGCATAGAAGCCGAACATCACATA
>CAJMQR010000146.1 GCA_905215665.1 uncultured bacterium
CTTGCTTATAATACCACGCCGCCACCTCCTTGTCAAGTTGTTTTTTCCCCTTTTTTCAGGTTTTTTTTGCTAAAAAAACCGGCTCCAAGATGTGGCGTTTTTCCCCAGGAATCAACCACAAAATCTGGGCTTCCAGATTTTGTTCCTTGTCTTTTTTTCAAAGCTCTGTTACGATAACGGCAGAAATCTCAGATTCGAGGGAATGCAATGACAGAACAGATACTATCCAGGCTCATCGCGTGGCTGATGTTTCTTGCCGCGATCGCCGCGCTATAACTACATACAAAAGAGACTGCCGCAGAACTACACGGCAGTCTCTTTTGCTTCTTCCAGCAGCGCGGCTGCAAGCAGGAGGTCGCGGCTGCAGCCGTTGTAAAGGCCTGCCAGCACCAGAATTCCCATTGCGAACACGATTCCTGCCGAGAGCAGATAGCGGTTCATCCATCCGGTCAGCACGGCTGCGCCGAAGTCGCTCAAAAAGTATGCGGCGATGACTACAAGGCCCGCGGCAATCAACGCAAGCACACAGAGCGTCCGTGCGCGCCGGCAGCGCTTTGCCGGCTCTCTGCACGGCCCCTCCGGATAGGCTTTTTTCATTATCTGCGCATATTTTTCCGGTTCCTCACGGCGGAATGTCTCCGTCAGGCCGCTTAAATACTTTCTCCCGGCGCTGTCCTTCGGGTTCTCCAGCGCAGCCTCCAGTTTTTTCAGATCGATCTGCATGGTTTCACCTGTACTGTATTTTCATTCCCTTGACGTGCAGGGGGTTGATGGAAAGCACGGCGCGATCCCCTGCCTTACATGCGACCCGCCGGACATCTACGGCGACGTGCAGCATACCGATCTGCCCGACAACCGGGCAGCGGTGTCCGGCGATTTCCACCTTTGGCCGCGAGCGCAGCAGGATCCCCCGCAAGCCCTTCAAAATAAGGTGTACGCAATCGCGGAAGCGTGTAACGCCGCTGCTCGCGCTGACGCCGAAACCGTTGTACCAGCCCACAGGTACAATGGCGACGCGGGTGTCCCGCTTTGCCTTCCATACCGCGCCATAGCCCGTGGTATGCCCCTTCGGAAGGGTACGGACCGCATCGATCTGCGTCTCCGCATAGCCTACCGGCCGCAGTGCGGTGTGAAACGGCATCCGGCCGAGCAGCGCGGAGCCGAGGCGCACGCCGCCGCAGTGCATCTCAGGGAAGCGCAGAAAGGCGGCGGAATTACAGCAGTGAACCGTTCCCGTCTCATAGCCCGCCGCTCTGATTTGCTCCACGGTCTGTTGAAACAGAGCGAATTCGCTCCTTGTCCGCTTTGCATTGTTGAAAGCGCAGTCAAAATGCGTGTAGATTCCGCTGATGGCGATGTGCTTTTTCTCCTGATAGAGCCTGAGGATCTCCTCCGTCTGCTCCGGCAGGAACCCAAAACGACCCATGCCGGTGTCAATCTTGACATGCACCTCCGCAACATCCGCACGGGAAGCTGCAATTCCGTCCACCAGATCCGCCATTTCGGCAGAACCGACCGTGAGGATCACACGCAGATCCATCAGGCGGTTGATCTCTTCGGCGTTCTCAGCGGAACGGAGCATCAAAATCTGCGCCGTATCAAAGCCGTTTTCCCGGAGCTGCTCGGCCTCGCGGACCTCCGTTACACAGAAGCGGTCTATGCCATGCTCCGCAAGGCGCTGCGCCAGCGGCAAAAGGCCCAGCCCGTAGCCGTTGCCTTTGACCACGGCCCAGATGGGCACATCGCCGGCCTTTCTTTTCAGAAACTCGATATTATACGAAAGGCTCTCATTTTCAACCACATACGCTTTCATTGGCGCACCTCGTCAGGCTTTCTCCGTTTTCGGTTTTTTGCCGCGGTTTTTGAGCATATACAGCTTCGCGTTCAGGCTCTTGTAGGCAAGGCTGCCCTTTTCCGCGATGAAATACGACAGTTTTTTCAGCACAAGGTCGTATTCCCCGACAAACTCCGTAAATTCCCCGTTGAAGCCCTTTTTGAACTTATAAAGGCCGTACAAGGGGTTCGACTCGGACAGGTCACCGGATACGCCGCGGAAATCATAAACGCGGCAGCCGGTTTCCACCGCCCAGCGGATCATATTCCACTGCAGAAGATAATTGGGCATCAGATTGCGGTGCTCATTGGAGCTGGCGCCGTAGAGGTACCATACCTTGTCGCCGTAATGAATCGCGAGCGTACCCGCGATGGGCTGACCCTCGTGGAAAGCCATATACAGGCGGGCGTGCTCCCCCAGGTTGTCCAGCATTGCCGCAAAATACTCGGGCGGCCGCGTCACAAACCCGTCGCGCACACCCGTTTCCAGCATGATACGGGCAAAATCCGGCACCATCTCCTTGCCGCAGACGCGCACCTCCACGCCTTTTTTGACCGCAAGACGGATATTATACCGCGTCTTTTGCTGGAAGGAAGCCAGAAGCTCCTCCTCGCCGCGGCCGTTGAGATAGAGGCGGAACACATATTTGGGCTGAATCGCCTCAAAATTTTTGCCGCCGTCCTTCGTATGAAAGCCGAAATCCTCAAGCATCTTTTTGAATTCCAGATGGTCCGACGGCACATCCGGGTCTATCTTGAT
>CAJMQR010000147.1 GCA_905215665.1 uncultured bacterium
GCAGCCGCAGTATTTCTGAATGTACATCCCCAGCTCGCGCGCGCGCTCCTGTCCCGCGCGGAAATAAGGGCGGAAGTCGCGGTAGAGGAAGTCCACGCCGTATTCCGCCGCCGCACGCTCGGCGACCTGCCGCATCAGCTCGTGATTCTGATAGGGACTGATGAACAGGGAGGAGGTAAAGCTGTCGAAGCCGCCCTCCGCCGCGGCCTGTGCCGCCGCAAAAAGACGCATTTCATAGCACCGGACGCAGCGGCCGGAGATGTCGGAGGCCACGGCACGCACGAAAGGCCGCAGTGCGTATTCATCCCGCTCCAGAAGCGGCAGCGACACCGACTGCGCATACTGGCGCAGACAGTTGCGGCGGCTGCGGTATTCCGTGAAGGGATGGATATTCGGATTGTACCAGAAGCCCGTCAGATCGCAGCCTTCGGCACGCAGGACGTCGATGCACTGGTTGGCGCAAGGGGCGCAGCAGATATGCAGCAGGGTTTTCATAGAACAGTTCTCCTTTCGGAATTGCTTTTATTATAGCACGCCCGCGCCGCCGGGACAACGGATGCATCAAAAATCGCATAGGAAATTTGTACACTTTTCCACTTGGACAAAAGAGGGATTCTGTGATATCATCTATATAATACCAACCCGGCGCAATTCGTCGCCTGATGCGTAAATTCAGAAAGGATGATGTCTCTATGGCTGTACAAAATGAAACTTACGCCGCAAGGATCCAGCGCAAGCTGATGAAAAAGCAGCATCTTGTGGAGGTTGCCACCGGACGGAAAAAGGCGGATCTCGTTCTGAAAAACGCCACCTATGTCAATGTTTTTTCCAATGAGCTGTGCCACGGTGATATCGCTGTTGCCAGAGGGCAGATTGTCGGTATGGGAAGCTATGAGGGCGAGCGGGAGATCGACGTCAGCGGCAAGATCGTCTGCCCCGGTTTCATCGACGCGCATATCCATCTGGAATCCTCCCTGGTTTCGCCGAAGGAGTTTGCGCGCGCGGTTCTGCCGCACGGGACCACCACCGTCATCACCGACCCCCATGAGATCACCAACGTCATGGGCACCGATGGCATCGACTATATGCTGCAGGCCACGGAGGGCCTGCCCATCGACGTGCGCTTCATGCTGCCGAGCTGCGTTCCTGCGACGCCGCTGGACGAGTCCGGCGCGAACCTCGACTACCGCGCCATCGATTCCTTCTATGAACACGGCCGTGTACAGGGCCTTGCCGAGATGATGAACTATGTCGGCGTTATCAACGGCGACACCGAGGTCATCGCGAAGATCGTCGCGGCGCAGGCGCATCACAAGAAGATCGACGGCCACGCCCCCGGTATCCGCGGCAAGGATCTGGCGGCTTACATTGCCGCGGGCGTCTATTCCGACCATGAGTGTTCGGATATGGAGGACGCCATGGCGAAGCTGCGCAACGGGCAGTTCATCATGATCCGCGACGGCACGGCGGCAAAGAATCTGGAGGCGCTGGTCGATCTGCTCAAGCAGCCGTACTATGACCGCTGCATGTTCTGCACGGACGATAAGCACCCCATAGACCTGCTGGAAAAGGGCCATATCGACTACATCATCAAAAAAGCCATTTCCTACGGTGTGGATCCCATCGTCGCGGTTAAGACTGCCTGCCACAACCCGGCGCGCTATTTTGCTCTCAACAACCGCGGCGCCATCGCGCCCGGCTATCTGGCGGATTTCGCGGTCATCGATAATTTTGAGGACTTCCATGTGGAGCTGGTGTTCAAAAAGGGGGTTCTCACCTGCAAAAACGGCGAGGTGCAGGACTTCCCCGCGCCGGAGATCGACGACTATCTGATCCGCCGCGCCCACGACACCTTCCATGTGGCGCACCTGACCGCGGAGGATTTCCGCGACGAGCGCCCGCGCGGCGTGATCGGGATGATCCCCGGCGAGATCATCTCCACGGACAACGGCTATGCCAGCGCCGTGGACATCGGGAAGGACATTCTGAAGATCGCCGTCATCGAACGGCATAAGAATACCCGCCATATCGGGCAGGGCTATCTGCAGGGCTACGGCCTGAAGCGCGGCGCCGTCGCCACCTCCATCTCCCACGATTCGCACAATATCATCGTGGTCGGCACCAACGAGGAGGATATGGCCTTCGCCGTCAACAGCATCGTGGAAAACCACGGCGGCATCGTCGTCGTCGAGGACGGCCGGGTGCTGGGACAGGTTGTGCTGGAGATCGCCGGCATCATGAGCGAGGAGGACCTCGTCACCGTCAACGCGAAGCTGGAGGAGGCCAAGGAGCAGGCCTTCCGTCTGGGTGTGTCGAGAGGCGTCGATCCCTTCATGACGCTGTCCTTCATGGCGCTGCCGGTGATTCCGACGCTGCGCCTGACAACCCGCGGCGTCATTGACGCCATCAAGCAGCAATACATCTGATACGCAAAAATCAGCGGCACGGTTTTCGTGCCGCTGATTTTTGCGTTCCAAAAGTTTGTCGATACTTTGCTAAATCCCTACAGATTCGTTCTGATACTGATATTCAATTAAAATGTTTCATTCGGCAGAATGGAACATTTTAAT
>CAJMQR010000148.1 GCA_905215665.1 uncultured bacterium
TTACAATCTGGCGCGGGCCCGACGGCTGCGGCTATGTCAGATGGTAGCAAAGAACCGGGTCAGGCAATGCCTGACCCGGTTTTCTCTGTTCAGAAAAGTTCAGAAAACGCCTTCTCTCCGTCGGCGGCAAGGATATGCGTGATGCCAAGCTCCCGTCTGGCCCGTTCCACAAAATCCGGTGTGTTCGCTTCCGCGGCCGAAACACACAGGCTTTTCTCATGCCCGCGGACGGCGTCAAGCAGTGGCGTGCTGCGGTCGCGCACGGCCGCAATCACGCGATAATCGCCGTCCAGGAGCTCAAACACCCTTGCAATAAAGGCCGCGGCCTCTTCCTCCATGACGCCGATTTCGTCCATGAGGACAAGGCTTCCGCTGGGAATCCCGGAAAGCAGCATGAACCCTACGGTATCGAAAGCCTTCGGCCGCTTTTCCGCGCAGCGCTCCCTGCACGAGCCGATCTGATGGTCTTGCGCAAAGGTGAGCTGCTCGCAGCAGCCGTGAATATAGACGGGCGCGCTGCCGCTCTGAGGATTCTCGGCGAGCTTTTCCGTCCAGAAGCCGTAGATTGGTTCCTCTGCGCCGTGCAGAATACGCTTGATTGCCGTCGTCTTGCCGCTGCCGGAGCAGCCGCAGATGATGATGTTTTTCACTTCAGGCTCTCCTCCGGAGGAATATTCTTTGTTTCAAACACCAGAATCGCCATGCGGCGGGTTTCCGGCAGGTAGAGGGGAAAATCACTACGGCCCGTCCGGGTCAACCGTTCCGACACCCACTGCGGTGAGATCTCCCTGTCCGGATTATACAGGCGGTAGAAGGCCAACGCGTCCTCGAAGGAGCGGAAGGGCTGCCCGAACTCAAGCTCGAGCCGCTCGGACTGAAACGGAATGCCCAGATTCTGCAAAAGCTCTTCGGCAGCCGTTCTGACATCCCGATGGATTTGCGTCTTCTGCAAAACGGAAAAGCGATGCTCGTTACAATCCCGCTTGACCATTACCACCGGGCCGCTGCACTGACGCTTTGCCGTGCGCAGGACTTCCTGTGTCCTTCCGAAATAGCAGAAGGTCATGGCATCATAGGGAGGTTCCGGCCTTAACTGAAAAACGTCCGCACAGTGGATGTCGATGTTTTTCGCGGGATTTCTCTCTTTCAGTGCGGAAATTGCGGCCTCGGAACGGTCAACGGCCGTGACACGCCTGCATCTCCGCGCAAGTGCCTGCGACAGATAGCCGAGGCCGCAGCCGGCGTCGCAGACGTGACCGTCTCTCGGAAGCCATCGCATCAGTTCGTCGGCCAACAGTTCATAGTGGCTGCCATATTCGGATGCGTCCTGCATAAAGCGAACCGCATCCCTGTTCCATCCCTGCATCATTGCGACTCGGCCCGGCAGCGGATCATCTCGGCGGCAATGCTGATGGCGATCTCTTCGGGCGTTTCCGCACCGATGGGCAGCCCGATGGGAGAATGCACGCCGGCAATCACCTCTTCCGAGATGCCTGCCTCGCGCAGTAACTGCTGTGTTCGTGCAATCTTGTGCCGGCTGCCGATGCACCCGACATAGCGCGTTTTCGTCCGCAGCACCTGCTCCAGCACCATATAATCCGCCTGATGTCCGGGCGTCATGATGACAACATAGTCGTCGGCCGTCAAAGACACTTTTTCGTCGATGTGCCCGAAGTCGGTAAAGATCACCTCTTCCGCAGCCGGGAAGGTCTCTTTCTTTGCCAGCGCCTCGCGGTTATCCAGCACGGTCACCCGGAAGCCGACCTTGGCCAGGACGGGGACGAGCGCCTGTCCCAGATGGCCGCCGCCGAACAGATAGACGCGTCCGGCACGCACGACGGGCTCCGTATAGAGAAGGGGCTCCCCCTTCCGGTACACAGCGCGGCTCCGGAAAAGATCAGGCTGCTGCGCAGCCTCCTGTGCCGGAACGATTCGGAAGTCCTCCACAATTCCGCTGCGGATGCTGAGATAGAGCCAGGCGTTTTCATGCCCTGCCAGCGCTTCGCGCAGCCGGTAGAGAATCGGAAGATCCTTCTGTGTCAAAAGCTGATAATATACGGTGACGTTGCCCCCGCAGATCATGCCGATGCTTGCCACCTGATCCGGCGCAAGGCAGAACGCACGCAAACGGGTTTCGCCGGTTTTCAGAATCTCACGCGCTTCCTCGGCCGCAAGCAGCTCAACGCGCCCGCCGCCCACGGTGCCCATTGTGCTTCCATCTGCAAATACCGCCATCCTCGCACCCGCGCCGCGCGGAGAAGATCCGGAGCTGGCAAGGATCGTGCAGAGCACGACGCGCTCTCCCCTTTCCACCGCATCGATGATTTTTTGTGTCAGCTTTTTCATAGATCACACCTTGATTCTACATGTAGTATATCGATAGTCTACACGAGTTGCCGCGCAATTGCAACCCAAATTTACCATTGCCGAATTCTTCCGGGAAATAGACAAAGCTCCGGCTTTCTCAAGAGAAATGCCGGAGCTTTGGAGCTACTGGCCGGACTCGAACCGGCGACCTGCTGATTACGAATCAGCTGC
>CAJMQR010000149.1 GCA_905215665.1 uncultured bacterium
CCTGTACGGCCTGAAGCTGGACGGCTTCGGCGCAGGCAGAACAAAGGCGCTCTTTGACCGCCCGGAGTGGAAAAGCCTCAGCGAGGCCTGCCTCGGCTGCGGCACCTGCACCTTCGTCTGTCCGACCTGCCAGTGCTATGATATCGAGGAATTCGACACCGGCAAAACGATCCGCCGCTTCCGCTGCTGGGACAGCTGCATGTACTCCGATTTTACACAGATGTCCGCCGGGCAGCCCCGTCCGACCCAGCTTGAGCGCTTCCGGCAGCGGTTTCTGCACAAGCTGGTCTATTTCCCGGAAAATAACGAGGGCATCTTCGGCTGTGTCGGCTGCGGCCGCTGCCTTGCCAAATGTCCGATCCATATGCACATCGTCAAGGTCATTCAAACGCTGGGAGGGAAAGACGCATGAAAAACGACCCGCTGATTCCCATGCTCGCGCAGGTCACGGCCATCCGGGTGGATACGCCCGACGTCAAAACCTTCCGCGTCGTGGATCTAAACGGCAGGAAGCCCTTTGAGCACATTCCCGGCCAGTGCGCGATGCTCTCCATGCCCGGCGTGGGCGAGGCGCTGTTTTCCATCACCTCCTCCCCCACGGAGCCGGAGTATCTCGAATTCTCCATCAAGAAATGCGGCTGCGTGACCTCCTGGCTGCACGCCATGGAGCCGGGCCAGCAGATCACGCTCCGCGGCCCTTACGGCAACGGGTTCCCCGTGGACACCGATTTTGCCGGGAAGGATCTTCTGTTCATCGCCGGCGGCATCGGCCTTGCCCCCCTGCACTCCGTCATCAATTACTGCCGCCACTACCGGCAGAATTACGGAAAAATCGACATCGTCTACGGCTCCCGCTCTCGGGAAGATCTGGTCGATTTTCAGGAGATTCTGGAGCAATGGTGCGCCGAGGAGGGCATTTCCGTCCATCTGACCATCGACCGCGCACAGGAAGGCTGGGACGGCCATGTCGGCTTCGTGCCGAATTACGTCAAGGAGCTGGGATTTTCCACCGACAAGACCGTCGTCATGTGCGGCCCTCCCGTCATGATCAAGTTCACGCTGGCCGGACTGACGGAATTGGGCTTTGCGAAGGAACAGATCTACACCACCATGGAGCTGAAAATGAAGTGCGGCCTCGGCAAATGCGGCCGCTGCAATATCGGCGCAAAGTATGTCTGCAAGGACGGCCCGGTGTTCCGCTTTGACGAACTGGACGCCCTGCCGGACGAGTATTAAGGAGAAGCACATATGGAAAAAACCGTCAATGTTTTCCTGTTCGGCAAAAAATATGAGGTGCCGGAAAGCCTGACCATCATGGAAGCCATGGAGTATTCGGGCTACCAGCTCGTCCGGGGCTGCGGCTGCCGCAACGGTTTCTGCGGCGCCTGCGCCACAATCTACCGCATCGCGGGCGACCGGGAGTTGAAAGCCTGCCTCGCCTGCTCCACCAGGGTGGAAAACAACATGTATGTCGCAACGCTTCCCTTCTTCCCACTGGTCAAGGCGGTCTATGACATCGAGAAAATCAAGCCCTCGCAGCAGATCATGATGCAGCTCTATCCGGAAATCTATGCCTGCGTGGGCTGCAACGCCTGCACCAAGGCCTGCACGCAGGGTTTGAACGTCATGCAGTACATTGCCTACGCCCAGCGCGGCGAATATGAAAAATGCGCGGAGGAATCCTTCGACTGCGTCATGTGCGGCGTCTGCTCCTCCCGCTGTCCCGCCGGCATCTCCCATCCGCAGGTTGCGATGCTCGCCCGCCGTCTCAACGGCAAGTACCTCGCGCCCCGCTGCGCCCATCTGGACGAGCGCGTGGAGGAAATCCGCGAGGGGAAATTCGAGACTCTGCTGGAAGATCTCATGGGCAAGCCCCTCGCCGAGATGCAGGAGCTTTACAACCACCGGGAAATTGAGAAATAAGGAGGCAGCGCCATGTATCAGGATGAAAAAATGAGGGAATCCATTCGCAGGGTCGAAGCGGCCCGGGAGGCCAACCTTCGTCTGGATCCCCGGCGCATGACCGCCGAAGAAAAGGACGCCCTTCTGAAAACCTATCATCCCGACTATCGGGAAAGCCAGTTTGCGGTTCTGGATTTCGGCCCGAACCGCGGCGACAAGGTCCCGAAGGAGCTGAAGGAGCTGCTGGAGGGTCAATCCCGTCTGCTGGGAAGGTCTGTCGATCTGTCGCGCCCCGACTATGAGGCCGACGTACTGATCATCGGCGGCGGCGGCGCGGGTGCTTCGGCCGCCATCGAAGCGGACGGAGCGGGCGCGAAGGTCCTGCTCGTCACAAAGCTCCGTATGGGCGACGCCAACACCATGATGGCCGAGGGCGGCATTCAGGCCGCCGACAAGCCCAACGACTCCCCGGCGCAGCATTTTCTCGACGCCTACGGCGGCGGACACTTTGCCGCGCAGAAGGATCTTCTTTACAAACTCGTCACACAGGCGCCGGAGGCCATTCAGTGGCTCTCCTCGCTCGGCGTGGAATTTGACAAGGCGCCGGACGGCACCATGATCACCACCCACGGC
>CAJMQR010000150.1 GCA_905215665.1 uncultured bacterium
AGGCACCGCTCCGGCGCGGCACCGGTCAGGCGCAGGAGAACATATCCCCGGAAAAATCGGATCAAACGATACATCTCTCACCTCATTCCAGTTCCAGCCCGCCGATGCTGCCGCGGATTTCCACGTCCCGCCTTGTCATCCGGACAATGGCCAGCCCTGCGCCATGTACGCTGACCGCGCCGCCGCGGACGGCGACCTTGACACAGGTATCCGTGTAGGCAAGGATCCCCCTGTGGTTTTCCACGCAGACATTGCGGCGGCCCCGCACTTGTGTGATTGGCAGATCCGTCATCGACTCGGGTGGAATCGACAGCCTGTCGCTGAGTTCTTCTCTGAATTGCCGCTTCATTTCCATCACCATCCCGCAAACATTCTATGCCGTGAAGGTTCATTCTTTCCTCAAAGTGCATATATTCCAGTGAGGTGATCCTTGTGCGCACAAAAAAATGGATATTTTTTGCGGGGATGCTGCTTTTTACGGCTGGGCTTCTTCGCTTTCCGGCGGCGGCCGTCTCCGGCGTGGTGCGCGGGCTTCGGATGTGCGGCGGCGCACTGATTCCCGCGCTTTTCCCCTACTTTGTTCTCACCCGTCTTGTTATCTGCTACGCCTCCTTTGGGCGGATGGGACGGCTGGCGGAAAAACCGATGCGGTTTCTCTTCGGGGTGGAGGGAAACTGTTTTCCCGCGCTCCTTCTGAGCTTTCTCGGCGGTTATCCCACCGGCGCCGGCAGCGTCGTCTCGCTTTATGAAAACGGAAGGATCTCAAAGGAAAGCGCGCAGAGGGCGCTGGCCTTCTGCAACAACTCTGGACCGGCGTTTTTTCTTGGCGTCGCAGGTGGAATCGTCCTGAAAAGCCAGCGTGCGGGCTTCGTTCTCTATCTGATTCATTGTCTTTCCGCCGTGACCGCCGGCGTACTGCTCGCTGCACCGCCTGCTCCGCATATCACCGTCCGAAAGGTGCCGCCGCAGGAGGAATCCGTCCCCTTCTCCCGCGCGTTTCTGGACGCCATCGGCGGCTCCTGCGCCGCCCTGCTTCAGATCGGTTCCCTCGTCCTCTTTTTTTCCGTCCTGACGGAATTGCTGGACAGCAGCGGCGTTTTTGCACTTTTATCCGCCTTTCCCGCCGCGAGAGGATTCCTCTGCGGGGTTCTCGAGCTTTCCAGCGGGATTCTGCAGCTCTCAGGCAGTTGGAACACGCGCTTTCTTCTGTGCGCGTTTCTGCTGGGCTGGGGCGGCGTCTGCGTGCATTTTCAGGCCGCGAGTCTCTGGACGCCCGCCGGTCTGCGTCCGCGCGGCTACCTTCCGGAAAAGGCTTTGCACGGTATTCTGTCCGTCTTTTTTGCAGCAGCGTATCTCCATTTCTCCTTGTTTTCGCTTGTTGCAGCGCTCATGCTCCCTACCGCCGTTTTTCTTTTTGCGTATATCCGGAAAAAGAGGACTGGAAATTTGCTTCGGGCTGTTATATAATGGTAATATCATCGCCGGAAATGAGGCCAACCGCCATGCTGTTTCGCAAAAAAATAGAAAAAGCCTGTTCCTACTGCGCACATTCCGCAAAGATTGACGGGGAAAGCTGCCTGTGTATAAAAAAAGGCATCGTCGCCACGGACCACCACTGCCGCAAATTCAAATATGCGCCCCTCAAGCGCGTCCCACTCCGCCGGAAGCCGAAGGATTTTTCGGAATACGACGCGGATGATTTTTCTCTGTAATTGAAACGAGCCGGAATTTTCCTTTTCTCAGGGGAATTCCGGCTCTTTCCGGCGGATGGCATTTCACATTCTCGCACGGGCGGCATACTATGTTGTGAAAGCATCTTTCTGCTTTAATTCTCTTACAGGAGGTTTTCTTATGGCAGACAAAAGCACCGACCAGACCGTCAGCGGCGACAACGATCCCCGCTCGGCCTGTATTCATACGAATCAGATCGTGGACTCCTGCCTCGACAAGGACTGCGTCGAAGATCTTCGCGTCTACCTTACCACGGAATCGCAGGCTGTACTGAACCGCTCCACCGGGGCAAAAACGCGCTGCGCGGAACTGCTGTTCGCAGATGTCGACGTCGAACCGCTGCGCTACAAGCGCGGCTATTATGCCATTGACATCACATTCTACTACCGCATCATCGGCGACGCCATCCTCGGCGGGACGCGTCCGACAACCATCACCGGCCTGGCCATCTTCTCCAAGCGCGTCGTGCTCTACGGCGGCTGCGGCAAGGCCAAGAGCTTCCGCAGCACGGACTGCATGCCCAGTGCCGAGGCCATCCTCCACAGCGACCGGCCGGTCGCCATCGTCGAGGTGCTCGACCCGATGATTCTCGCCGGCAAGGTCCGCGAGGTATGCGACTGCCACCGCTGCGAGACGGATCTGACAGACATACCCTGCACGATCCGCGAGTGCTTCGGAGAAGAGCTGGTACTCACCGGGGAGTCCAAGCGCCTGTATGTCACGATCGGGCAGTTCTCCACCGTGCGTCTGGAGAGAGACGCGCAGCTCACGATCCCCGTGCACGA
>CAJMQR010000151.1 GCA_905215665.1 uncultured bacterium
GCAGAGTTCCTGTTCCAAAGCGCCGCCAGAGGTGCAGCGGATACAAACCAGCATCCATCCTGCTGTTCCAGACTCTCCACTGCTTTTGCTTGAAGCTCGTGATAAAGACCTATTTGTTCCTCCAGCGCATCGCTCGGCTCCCATTGCGCATATTCTTCCAGCTTTGCGTCGATGGCCTCCAGCGTTGCCTGTGTGATGGGCCCCTGCATGGAGGCGGCAAGCCCGGCCGTCCGCGTTTCATACAGCTCAGTGTCGGGGCGTGGCGTGTCCAGCGCAAAAAACAGGAAGAGTAAAAATAGCAGAAGAACTGCCAAGCCCTTTTGCAGCCATAGCAGCTTATACAGCTCCAGACCAAACAGATGCAACCGCCCTACTGCTCTGGAGAAAGGACGCCGCATGCGATCTGCGAGCATCACCAGAGAATTCTGACGGGAAACCGGCTTCTTTTTTACGGAAAGCAGGAGATTCATTCCTGTCAACAAACCGAGCAGCAAAGGAAGCAGCGCCAGGGTGAGAGTCAAACCCTGTATGGGCTGTCCGAACAAATTCAAATTCAGATATTTCAGCGCAACGGAGGGGACATCCACAAGGGCAAAAACATTGACATAGCGCAGAATCACAATGGAATAACTGTCGGGGATAAAGCGGAAGAAGGAGTATTCTGCCGCAAGGAATACACCTGCAGCGCCAAAGGCGAGTGGCAGATAGCTGACTGCCTGCAGGATCGCGTGAAGCATCAGACCGACCAACCACATTCCAATGATGCGGAGCGGAAAATACAGTGCCAAATATTGCCGCACGCTCAACGCCCAGGGAACGCCGGAAAACGCCGCCAGCGACTGTACCGGTCGATCCAGCGGGCCCAATCCGCCATAGAGCAGCGCCGCGGCCAGCAGCTTACCGCCAAGCAGAACCGTGACTCCAAGCACACTGCCGGCCAAGAGCAGTCCTGTCCGTCGCAGCGCGAGCCGTTTTCTCCCGCCGGGCGTGCTGTGCACCAAACTCCAAAGCCCTTTTTTTCGTTCCTCCAGAAAGGAGGCCGTCAATGCGAGAAGAAGAACCAGCAGGCTATACCCACCAATCTGATCCGTACAGAGCATGGTTACGGCGAAATCGTTGCCGAGTGTCAGATCCAATGAGATCGGGAAATCCTTATCCGTTTTTTCGATATTCCTGTCAGAAAAGCTGTTTTCTTTATTAAAAATGGAAAGCGCAGACATCTGTTTTGCGTTTGCATGGACGGTGTCGAGATATTCCTGATATCCATCCAGATAATCCATCTGCTCCAGAATTGCCTGAATTGCCTCTGAGCGGAAAAGCCCTTCCCTGACCTCTGCGGCGTCAACCGTGAGCGCCCCGGAGTGCCAGCGCTCCTCAAAATCCACGCCGTAGCTGGAGACACAGACGTCATGAAGCCTTTCCCGGAAGAAGCCATCTTCCGCCTCTGCCCAGTTCAGCAGATTTGCCTGCGCCTGGATTTCTTCAAGCTCCTTCTCCAGCCGCGCTCTGGCTCCATCTGCATCCGGCTGCTGCGCGAGAATTTCGTTATAGCGCGCGTAGAATCCCTTGTTATGTGTATCCTCCACGATCAGGAGCATGAAGTTCAGGGCGAACAGGAGAGCAAGCAGGCCCCAGAGCCGCGCTGAGCACAGCGTTCGTTTCAGCTCCCTCATGGCGTATGCAGCCGCCTGAGATAGGCGTCCTCCAGCGAGGCCGCGCCGTCAAGGAAGTCCGGCGTGTCGAGCGCGGCGCAAAGCCTGCCGCTCCGAATGAGCAGAATGCGGTCTGCGATTGTTTCCACATCGCTGGTGATATGCGTCGTGATGATGACAATTCTGTTCTTCCCGAGCGCCTCGATGTAGCTGCGCAGGCGCACACGCTCCTCCGGATCCAATCCGGCGGTCGGTTCGTCGAGCAGCAGGACCTCCGGCTCGCCCAGCATCGCCTGCGCCAGCATCACGCGCTGCCGCATGCCGCCGGAGAAGCCTCCAAGCCTGCGGTGCGCGGCCTCCTCCAGATTCACAACCTGCAGAAGCTCTGCAATCTGCCGCCGTGCCTCGCGCTTTTTGATGCCCTTGAGTTCTGCCATATAGTACAGGAAATCATAAGCGGTCATTCGGTCATACATTCCCTGACTTTGCGGCATAAAGCCAAGCACGGCGCGGAATTTCCCGCCGAGTTTCAGAATTTCGGTTCCGTTATAAAGAATCTCGCCGGTCTGCCTTCTGACACAGTCCGTAATCAGGCTCATCAGGGTTGTTTTTCCAGCGCCATTTGGCCCGAGAACCGCCGTCACGCCCGGCGTAAAGGTATAGGAGAAGTCCTCCAGCGCGGTCTTCGTACCATAAGCTTTGGTAAGGTTGCGAATCAAAAGTTCCATTTTTTCACCTCTTGCGTGTCCCGCCGGTCTAGCGGTAGGAATAGGGGTCAGGCAGGGGGAGCAGTTCAAGATCACCGCTGCCGATGGATGATTTGGGAAG
>CAJMQR010000152.1 GCA_905215665.1 uncultured bacterium
GGAAGCGGCTTTGATTGACACCCGCGGAAAAGCATGCTACTATATAAACAGGCACATATTTTTCACTCCCGAACATAAGTAAAATCGGGGGTGTTTGTATGGAATTTTTCAGAAAATATTTTGGATTTTACCTGTTTGTCTGCGCCGCGGCCATTTTGGGAGCCCTGCTTCTGTCCCGCGCCGGAAGCGCCGTGGCCGTCGCAGTGTCTGCAAAGGAGCCTGCGCCTGTCGTTGTGATCGACGCCGGACACGGCGGGGAGGACGGCGGCGCCCGCTCCTGTACCGGCGTGCAGGAGAGCGGCATCAATCTTGAAATTGCGCTGCGCTTAAACGACCTGATGCAATTTCTGGGAACGCAGACCAGAATGATCCGCACGACGGACTGCTCCGTTTATACCGAAGGTGCGCGGACGATCTCCGAGAAAAAAGTCTCTGATATCCACAACCGCGTCCGCATGGTGGAAGAGACGTCCGGCGCACTGCTGGTCAGCATCCATCAGAATAATTTTCCGGAGGGAAAATACCGCGGCGCGCAGGTGTTTTACGCAAAAACCGAAGGAAGCAGGGAATTGGCAGAGCAGACGCAGAGCTATCTTGCGGCGCACGTCGATCCGAAAAACCACAGGGAATGTAAGTCCGCGCAGGACATCTATCTGCTGAAACATGTTTCATGCACCGCCATTCTCGTGGAGTGCGGCTTTCTCTCCAATCCCGGCGAGGAGCAGCTTCTGCGCGATGCAGCCTATCAAAAAAAGCTTGCTGCGGCGATCTGCTGCAGCGTGATCGACTATCTGGAGGCTCAAAATGAAGTCTAAAACCGTCTTTTTATGCTCAAACTGCGGCAATGAAACCCCAAAATGGCAGGGCAGATGCCCTGCCTGCGGTATGTGGAACACCCTGCAGGAATATACGCCGCCCGCCGCATCGCCGTCCAGAGCCGCGGTACGCAGCAGCGGCGTCACGGCGCCGGTCCCCAGACGGCTGGCGGAAATACAAGACAGCAGCGAGCTGCGCTTCACGACCGGCCTGACCGAGCTGGACCGCGTTCTCGGCGGCGGTGCAGTGCGCGGCTCTCTGGTGCTGGTCAGCGGCGCGCCGGGCATCGGGAAATCCACGCTGCTGCTGCAGATCTGCAAGCAGATCAGCCGGGGCATGAAGGTGCTGTATGTCTCGGGCGAGGAAAGCGAAAGCCAGCTCAAACTCCGGGCAAAGCGGCTCAGCGTGGACGGCGACAGCCTGCTGCTGCTCTGCGAAACAAGCATGGATAACATTCTTGCGGCGGCCGAGCAGACCGCGCCGGATGTACTGATTGTGGATTCGATCCAGACGCTCTACACGGAAGACAAGACCTCCTCGCCCGGCAGCATCGCGCAGGTGCGCGACTGCACCATGCGTCTGATGCAGTACTGCAAGCTCAGCGGCGTCACCGTTTTTGTCGTCGGGCATATCAACAAGGAGGGGGCCATTGCCGGGCCGAAGGTTCTGGAGCATATGGTGGACTGCGTCCTGTATTTTGAGGGGGAGGAGCACACCTCCTACCGTCTGCTGCGCGCCGCGAAGAACCGTTTCGGCTCCACGAATGAAATCGGCGTCTTTGAGATGGACGATTCCGGCCTGCGGGAGGTGCCGAATCCTTCGGAAATGCTGCTTTCCGGCCGTCCGCTCGGCACACCGGGCACCTGCGTCGCTTGTGTAATGGAGGGCACACGTCCGATTCTTGCCGAGATTCAGGCGCTTGTTGCGCCAACGACCTTCAATATGCCCCGCCGCACCAGCAACGGCTTCGACTTCAACCGTGCCGCCATGCTTTTGGCGGTACTGGAAAGGCGCGGCGGGTTGCGTTTCGGGAATGCGGATGTCTATCTGAATGTCATTGGCGGCCTGCGGCTGGACGAGCCTGCCGCGGATCTGGCCGTCGCCATCGCGGTGGCCTCCGCCGCAGCGGACAAGCCCGTCTCGGACCAGCTTGCCGCCGTCGGGGAAGTCGGCCTGACAGGGGAGATCCGCGCCGTCGGCCAGCTCTCCCAGCGCCTGAGTGAGATTCACCGCCTCGGCTTTACTCAATGCCTTGTACCGCGCGCCGTCCGTGATCTGCGCGCGCCGGAGGGGCTGGAGTTGCTCCGCGTCCGCAACATCCGCGAGGCAATGGCAGTCGTTTTCTGATTTCTGAAAATAATAGTGGATTTTCTTCCACTTTTGTTGTATCATATGTACGATTTCGTCGATAATCCAACTGTACCACTCTTTGGAGGAGAAAAAATGCCCGGCATTCAGTATATCGCCAGAGTCGTCCGCGGAATGCGTTTCAAAAAACTCAATCAGATGATGGACGTCGTCAAAGAAAAATCCGGTCATTGCAAGGTCCGCACCTTCTGCGACATCGTCTGGTGCGCCCTGCGTTATGGCGCCGGCTATTACGATTATGTGATGTTCGGCTTCTATGCCATGAACGGCAGGCAGCGCGACACCTATCTGA
>CAJMQR010000153.1 GCA_905215665.1 uncultured bacterium
CAAATGAAAACACAGCACAGGCGGCCCATACAGAGCCGCCTGTGCCGTATCCAAATCAGGGAGGTCACACATGAAGAAAACAATTACGGTCGTGACAGGCGGTCACGGCGGCATGGGAAAAGGCGATCTGTAAGGAACTCGGAAAAACGTCCGTGATCGTGCTGGCGGGGCGCAACCTCGCAAAGATGGAAGCGGCAAAAGCGGAGCTGGACGAGCTTGGCGTGGAGAGCCACCTTTGCAAAACGGACATCGCGGACCGCGCACAGGTGCAGGCGCTGGCGGAGTTCGCCGCTTCCCTCGGCGACGTGACGCAGGTCATCCACACCTCCGGTGCGTTGCCGAGTGACACGGCGACGGAAAATATCATCAAGATCAACGCGGTCGGAACGGTCAATATGGTCGAGGCGTTCTATCCGGTGCTGGCCGAGGGCGGCGTGATGATCAATTTCTCTTCCGTCGCAGCCTACACCATGCCGCAGACGGACGAATGGACACAGGCATTCGAGGCATGGAACGAGCCGGATTTCTATGACCGGCTGCTGGTGCTGGCCGGGGAAGCGGAGGACGAGGAGGGCGAGTTCTTCCGTGCGGGTCTCGCCTACGCCATGTCCAAGAAGTTTGTGATCTACTTCACGCAGAAGAATGTGGCGCGCTTTGCGGAAAAGCACTGCCGCATCCTGTCGATCTCGCCCGGCTGCTATCTCACGCCCATGCACCAGAAGCTCATCGACAATCAGCAGGAGACGGCGGAAAACCAGCTCGAGCCGATCCCCGCCGGGCGCTGGGGTCATCCGTATGAGATGGGCGCGCTGACGGCATTCCTCTGCTCGTCCGGGGCCGGGTACATCAACGGCGTGGACATCCTCGCCGACGGCGGTCAGAACGCCGGAATTTTTGTCCCGCAGATTTGACAGGCACATAAAACGGGCGGCGCTCCAATCGGAGTGCCGCCCATTTTGAAGGGATGAACCGGGCAAAATCAGTTGGGTGCGGCGTCCAGCGCATCTGTTTCCCAGACGCTGCTCATGCCATAGTCAAAATAAATGATCTGACCACTCATATAGGAGAAGATCTGACTGCCGATGGCAACCAGAGGATAGCCCATTTCCTCCGCCGTTGCCCAACGACCGTTCCAACTGTCCAGAAAAATTGCCTCAATGACAGCTTTCCCCTCGGCAGCGTCGCCATTCGGCGAGGTGTTCCGGTTAAAATCATCGGTCAGTCCCGTGATCGTATTGCCGGGATTGATGGCATTCAGGCGAATTTTGCGGTTGATGTATTCCGGCGCGTGGACTTTCATTTTAACATATGTACACAGGCACTGCTTGGAGAAAACATAGCCATTCTGAATGACATCGGGGTGCGCGGCATACCAGTCGAGCGCGGCCTCATAGCTCGGGGCGTTTACGACTGCTGCGCAGTCTGCAAAGGCATCCTGCCAGCCAAAGCCGCCGGTCGAGGCGATGATATTGACAGAGCCGTTGTCCGCAATTTTTGGCAGCGTCTTTTCCAGCAGATATTTGTGCCCGAGGAAATTGACCTTCTGCACCTCCAGCGCGTTGGAGGCATCCGCCTTCAGCGCGATGCCGTGGCAGAGGAACATGGCGTCTATCGTTTTCGGCAGCGCATCTGCAAGCGCATCCAGATCCGCCTTGACACCGAAGTCGGCGTACAGCTCGCCTGCGACCGGAAAATCCAGCTTACTGTGCCGTCCGTTGCGGCGGCAGATCGTATAAACGTTTGCCCCGAGCTCCTGCAGCAGCCGTGCCGCTGCCAGTCCCATGCCGGAGTATGCTCCGGAAACGACGACCGTTTTTCCCTCATATCCAAACAGGTTTTTCAGATCCATATTGTTTCCCTTTCATGCAGCATACAAAAAGGAGCCTGTGGTCAGGCTCCTTTTTGGCTTGGATAATTACTCGATTGCCTGAAGCTCCTTGTCCAGCTCCTCCAGATGAGGCTGCAGGAACGCCGACTGCGGGAAGCTGGCGAGCTTGCGCAGCGTCAGACCGCCGACGAGCTTCATCTGCGGGTTCTTGGAAGCATCGGGGCTGTACTTGTCCAGTACGGCTGCCGCTGCCGGATTCTTCAGAATGTCCTTTACCTTGCTGTCGAGAGAAAATGCCATGAGAGTAACCTCCTCTTTCTTTGATTCCCTACATATATTTTAGAGAATCCTGCGGAAAAAGGAAATCCTGCAAACTGGCGGATATCCCACGCCGTCATCCGTTTGAATTGCGGGGCGGGCGTATTCCTTCTTCAGCGGATATTTCCGATATAGTCACTGCATAAACTCATCCTTCGAGATCTTATCGCCGCGGCTGCAAGCACGCGGGGGTTTGCGGCAATCCCTATAGGATAAAACACTCACATACCCCGCCGACTATGCGGGAAAAACCTTGAAATAT
>CAJMQR010000154.1 GCA_905215665.1 uncultured bacterium
TGCCGCCCTTGGCCTCGTCGATGTGGTTCGCGCGGATCTTGGTCTTGGAGCGGACGACGGCCACGTCAAAGTCGCGCAGCGCGGCGCCGAGCTGATCCGGCTCATAAAACTGTTCCACCACGTCATGACCCTGCACGCGCAGCGTCGCCAGCGCGGTTTTATCCATTCCGTCGGTAACAAGAATACGCATTGTCTTTTCTCCTTTACTTATGTTCGGCCTCGAATTTTTTCAGGCAGTCAACCAGCGCCTCGACGCCCTCCTTGGGCATGGCGTTGTAAACGGAAGCGCGCAGGCCGCCGACGGACTTGTGTCCCTTGAGGTTCTCAAAGCCGGCCGCCTTGGTGTAGGCGACGACCTCGGCGTCGAGATCCTTGTCGCCGGTGACGAAGGGGATGTTCATCAGGCTGCGGAACTCTTTATCCACGGTGCCGTGGAAAATCTTTGAGGAGTCGAGGAAGTCATACATGACCTTTGCCTTGTCCTCGTTGATGCGGGCCATGGCGTCCAGGCCGCCCAGCTTCTTCAGGTACTTGAACACCTTGCCGCAGACGTAGATCGCCCAGCAGTTCGGCGTGTTGTACATGGAGCCGGCGTCGGCGTGGGTCTTGTACATCATGTAGACCGGGGTTTTGGGGTCCAGATCCTCGCGGATGAGATCCTCGCGGATGATCGCGACAACCATGCCCGCGGGGCCGACGTTCTTCTGCACGCCCGCATAGATCATGCCGTAGTCGGACACATTGCAGGGTTTGGAGAGGAACATGGAGGACTGGTCGGAGACCAGCGGCTTGCCCTTGGTGTTGGGCAGCTTCTGCCATGTGGTGCCGTGGATCGTCTCATTTTCGCAGATGTAAACGTAATCGGTGTCTTCCTCGATGGGAAGGTCTGAGCAGTCGGGGATGTAGGAGTAGTTTCTGTCCTTTGAAGAAGCGGCGACGTTAATCTCGCCATACTTTTTCGCCTCTGCAATGGCCTTTTTGGACCATGCGCCGGTTTCAATATACACAGCTTTTCCGTTTTTCAGCAGGTTCATGGGGATCATTGCAAATTGGAGCGTTGCGCCGCCCTGGATGAAAAGAACCTTGTAGTTTTCCGGAATTCCCATCAGGTCACGGAGGTCCTGCTCCGCCTCGTCGATGATCTGCTGGAACACCTTGGAGCGATGGGACATTTCCATAACGCCCATGCCCGCGCCGCGGTAATTCAGAAGCTCGTCACGGATTTCCTCCAAAACAGGGACGGGCATGGTCGCCGGGCCTGCGGAGAAGTTATAAGTGCGATCGTACATGGATGTACCTCCTGTCAATATTGGGCACACTGCCCTGCTGTCCTAAGTATACGCCACAAAGCACAAATAATCAACCGGTAATCCAAAAAAATTTTCAGATAAGCACAAAAAAATTAATGAATTTTCCGGAAAGCTGTCCGAAGCTCAGCCCTCCGTGCAAAAGGGAGGCTTCCTTTTGCGCGGAGGGCTGCTTTGCCGCGGGAGAATCATCGCCTGCGGCCGATGCGAAAGTCAATCGCCCCGGTATTTCCGGCGTGTCGCCATGCCGCCGCGGATATGGCGCTCGGCCTTGTTCTGTTCCAGGACAGCTTTGACCTGCAGGTAAAGCGCCCGGTTATACTGCGGCAGCCGGTCGGATAAGTCCTTATGTACCGTGGACTTTGAGACGCCGAATTTTTTGGCGGCGGCGCGGACGGTAGATTGCGTTTCGATGATGTACACAGCCAGCTCACAGGCTCGCCTCTCGATGTCATCTCTCACTTGACTGACCCCCTTAGCTGTGCGTTCAAAACAGAATATGCACGCCGGGGGAGGAATATACGCCCTTCTGCCGCTCAGATACCGAGGCTTACAGCCGCCAGTCTATGGGACTTTCCCCGTGCTGCCGCAGGAAGGCATTGACTGCGGAAAAGGGACGGCTTCCGAAAAAGCCGCGGTAGGAGGACAGCGGGCTGGGATGGGGCGCCGTCAGAATCAGGCGAGGCGCGGCGCTCGCGATCAGCGAGGTCTTTTTCTGTGCCTGCGCGCCCCAGAGGACAAAGGCAATGGGCTGCGGCAGGTCGTTGGTCGCCGAGATCACCGCGTCGGTAAAGCGCTGCCAGCCCCAGCCGGCGTGACTGCCCGCTCTGCCGCGCGCAACGGTCAGAACCGTGTTGAGAAGCAACACACCCTGCCGCGCCCACGCCGTCAGGTCGCCGCTTTCGGGCGGCTGCGCCCCCACGTCGTCAGCAAGCTCACGGAAAATATTGCGCAGAGAGGGCGGAAGCGGCGTCCCGGCCGCAACGGAAAAGGCCAGCCCCATGGCCTGTCCCGGCTCGTGATAGGGATCCTGTCCCAAAATGACGGCGCGCACGCG
>CAJMQR010000155.1 GCA_905215665.1 uncultured bacterium
TCCGACCATCCCGGTGATTGACGCCATGAAGGCTCTGAAAACCACTACCACGCTTCCCGCCGGCTTTGACTATGAACTGGGAAGCGAAGACCTTCTCTATTCCTGCTATGACGACAGATACGATGTAAATTGGACTTTTTACGCAAAGCTTCTGAAGATTGAGTTCGAAACATTTTCATTTTTGGACGTAAGCTTTGCCGGAAAGGACGACTCCGTTGACACCACCATCTTCCTCTTCAGGGAAGACGGCAGTGATCTCACATTACTCAGCATTCAGGACAGCGACAACCTGAATGGCTACGGCGAGAAACGCATAATTGCGTTGACGGCCGGCACCTATTATCTTGCCCTCGCCAGCTATTCTGATGCCGACACCGGTGTTTGCCGCGCAGAGCTTAGCGCTGAAAGTTATGATGACTCAAACGCAGTGACCGGTTGTCTGTGCTTCCTGCAGGAAACGGTCCCTGTTCCGGAGGAAGGCGCACTGTGGAGCTGGAATGAGGAGACAAAGACACTCACCCTGAGGGACGGCTTCACGCTGCTCGGTGGTCCCGATGACGATGCCATCTGTCTTCCTGACGACGCCACCGTTCTGGTGGAGGGCAGGGCAGCCATTCTTTTCTCTTCTGATGACGGTATTTACTGTGATGGATCGATCACCATCAGGGGCAGCGGAGCGAACAAATCCCTGCTCGCGGTTTCTGCGCCCGGGGAGGGGATCTATGCCGACGAAGGAGACGTGCTGATCGAGGATTGCAGTCTGGCAATTGACGCAGGCAGCGACGGCGTGCTTGCCTACGGCAACATCACGGTCAGAAGATCCGACTTGGACATCACCTCCGGAGACGAGGGTCTGGATGTCGGCACTGATGAAAGAGAAGTCAGAATTGAAAACAGCCGGTTACGCATTGTCTCGGGCGAAGAGGGAATCGAGGTTGCCGATGACGGGAATGCTTTCCTTACCGACAGTGACGTGTACATAGACACAACCGAAGAGGAGGAAGGCATCTATGTCATGAGCGACGGCAACATTACCGTCAGCGGCGGCAGGCTTGTCATCGCAGCCTATAAGAACGCTCTGGAGGGAAACGAGGTCACACTTAACAATGTGGTATTCGACCTTCGGACTACGGACGACTCCTACGATTTGCTTGATATGGACAGCCCGGAGGGCTTCTCCCTGCCCGGTATCTTCCGCCTGTATGACTTTGAGGGAAACGAGCTTTACATGGGCGAGTGGAAGGACGATCTGCTCAACGGCGACACGCTTTATGTAGAGAACACCCAGGTCTTCCGTGCCGTCTCCGTTCATGAGCATAGCTGGAGCGACGAATGGGCGGGCAACGAAACCCACCACTGGCATGAGTGCGAAGGCTACTGCGATATCACGGAAAACGAAGGCAAAGCCGGCTACGCCGCGCATGAGCCGGAAATCGTCAATGCTGTAAAGGAAACGCAAACCAAGGATGGCTACACCGGAGATACGGTCTGCAAGATCTGCGGAAGGCTGCTGGCTAAGGGTAAGGCAATTCCCGCCGGTTCGCCGCAGACTGGTTCGCCGCAGACCGGCGACAAGGGCGGCCTGTTCCTCTGGATTGCACTGCTGCTTGTCTCCTTCTCAGCCATTGCCGGAACAGCAGTTTACTCCCAAAAAAGGAAAAGCAATTCTAAGTAATTCAGCATAAGGAATCCAGAAAAAGCCTGTGACGGGACTTACCCGTCACAGGCTTTGTTTTGTAAGCACGCTTTTCGGTAATTGCACCGCTGCGCCTTGCTCCGGTTTATTGGATCAGGCCGCAGACAAGATCGGTATATGCCGTGGGATCCTCCAGCGGGAGATTGGCCATCAGCAGTCCCTGCGCATACAGCAGCTCCGTCAGCTTTTTGGCGGTGTCTGCATTCTCAGAAACGCTCTGACGCAGGCGCTGGAGCGTCGGGTGCGCCGGGTTGATCTCCAGAATTCTGCCGCAGCGGTAGTCGGAATTGGGATCGAGCGTATGGAAATACTTCTCCATTTCAAAGCTCATCCCACCATCCGGAACCATGGTCACCGCATGGCTTCCCAGATCGCCGGAGATACGGATTTCCTTCACACGGTCGCCCAGCGTGTCTTTCATAAAGGTAATGCAGTCCTTGAATTCCTCGGTTTTTTCCTCGGCCGCTTTCTTTTCTTCCTCGGTGGCAAGATCAAGGTCATCCGTCAGAATATTGCGGAATTCATGAGAATCGTACTTTTGCAGGGTTTGCGGGATGAACTCGTCTACCTGCTCCGTCATAAGCAGGACGTCAAAGCCGCGGTCGCGCAGCATCGCCGTCTGCGGCAGCTTGCTCAGATGCTC
>CAJMQR010000156.1 GCA_905215665.1 uncultured bacterium
GGGGGCAGAGATTTCCGTTGCAATGTTGAAGCATATCGATTATAATAATAGTAATACGTTTTTTGTCGAGGAGTATGTATGGAACGATTGACCATGGCCGTGCCCTGCCTGTTCGGTCTGGAGGGGCTGGTCGGAGACGAACTGCGCCGCATGGGAATGGAGCAGGTGCGGGTCGAAGACCGCCGCGTTTTTTTTGAAGGGGACTTTCTCTCCATGGCCCGGGCGAATCTCCGCCTGCGGATGGGCGAGCGGGTGATGATCCTTCTGGCGCGTTTCCCGGCGCGCAGCTTTGAAGAGCTGTATCAGGGCGTGAAGGCCATTGCGCTGGAGCGTTTCATTCCGTCGGACGGCGCTTTCCCGGTGAAGGGGTACAGCCTGGATTCCCAGCTTCATTCGGTGCCGGACTGCCAGTCCATTGTGAAAAAAGCGGCCGTGGACCGCCTCGGAGCGCACTACAAAATGACGTGGATGCCGGAGACGGCGGAAACGTACCAGCTCCGCTTTTCAATCCTGAAAGATGTCTGCGAGGTATTCCTCGACACCTCCGGTGCGAGCCTGCACAAGCGCGGCTACCGCGCGGTGGGCAATGAAGCGCCGCTGCACGAGACTATGGCGGCCGCGCTGGTGCATCTGTCGCGCTATCGCGGGCGCGACTTCTTCTGGGATCCCTTCTGCGGATCGGGTACCATTGTGATCGAGGCGGCTCTGACCGCTTTGAACCGTGCGCCGGGCCTGAACCGCACGTTTGCGGCGCAGAGCTGGGCCTGCGTGCCGCCGGAGGTCTGGACGCAGGCGCGGCAGGAAGCGAAGGACGGCGAATACCGCGGCGAATACCGGATTCTCGGGACGGATATCGATCCGGCCAGTCTCTCCATTGCCATTGCCAACGCAAAAAAGGCGGGGGTGGCGAAATGGATTGAGTTCCGGGAGGCGGACGCCGTGAAGGCGCCCCTGCCCGCGGAACGCGGTGTCATCGTCTGCAACCCTCCCTATGGCGAACGGATGCTGGAACAGCGTGCGGCGCAGCAGCTCATGCGCAGTTTCGGGCGGCATTTGAAATACGCCGACGGCTGGAACAAATATATTATTTCCTCGGAGCCGGAGTTTGAACACTGGTTCGGCAGGCCGGCCGCCAAAAAGCGCAAGCTCTACAACGGCAGGCTGCAGTGCAACGTCTATATGTATTATTAAAGGTGGCGCAAGCAATGAAACATCTGTTTATCATCAACCCGGCGGCGGGGAAATACGACCACACCGGAGAATTTACGCAGAAGATCCGCAGCGCCTGCGACGCGCAGGGCGTGGATTATGAGATTCTGGTTTCCCGCGCAGCGGGCGACTGCACGAAAATCGTACAGGCAGCCGCCTCCTCGGGCGATGCGCTGCGCGTCTACGCCTGCGGCGGCGACGGCACGCTCAACGAGGTTGTCAACGGCGCTGCGGGACGGGAGAATGTGGCCGTAACGCACTTCCCCGGCGGTTCCGGCAACGATTTTATCAAGATTTTCTCCGATCCTGCGGCATTTACGGAGCTGGACCGTCTGCTGGAGCCGGAGGAGGCGGTTTTCGATCTGATCCGCTGCCAGAATTCCCACTATTCCCTGAATGTCTGCTCCATGGGCTTTGACGCGCGCATCGGCACGGAGATCGGGAAATACAAGCGACTGCCGCTGGTCACCGGCTCCGGCGCGTACATCCTTTCCACCGGGGTGAATCTCATCAAGGGAGTCCATGAGCACTATGTCGTGCAGGTCGACGATGAACGTTTTGACGCCCGCCAGACGCTGATCTGTATTGCGAACGGCCGCTGGTACGGCGGCGGTTTCAATCCCGTCCCCGTCGCGGAGCCGGACGACGGCCTGCTCGACGTGCTGCTGGTCAAAAAGGTTTCACGCCTGACGGTGGCGAATGTCATCGGAAAGTACAAAAACGGGCATTTCGATCAGCTTCCCGACCTGATCCGGCATTTCCGCTGCAGGCAGGTCAGGGTGCAGTGCGACCGCGAGAGCGAGATCAATCTGGACGGGGAACTGCTGATGGCGCGTGAGGCAGTTTTTGAGATTGTGCCGCGTGCGATCCGTTTTTTCTATCCGAAGGGCCTGACCTACCATGTGAAGGAACCGGCAAAGGCTCTTTGAGGATGCAGGTCAGCCGCTCCGCCGTTTTGTGCGCAGGGGAGGAGCGGCCGCCTTTCCGGCCGGATCTGTGCCGTCCGGAAAGCAAAAATAATGCTTGACAAACCTGCGTCCATACGATATAATCAATACCGCTATGGACGATTAGCTCAGCTGGCTAGAGCATCCGCTTGACGTGCGGAAGGTC
>CAJMQR010000157.1 GCA_905215665.1 uncultured bacterium
CCTCCCTGCTGCGGCGCGTCTCCGGACTGAATTCGGCCACGGCAAAAAACATCGTAGCCTATCGGGAGGAAAACGGTCCCTTTACCGCGCGCAAACAGGTGCTGAAGGTGCCGAAGCTCGGGCAGAAAGCCTACGAGCAGGCAGCCGGCTTCCTGCGCGTGCCGGAGAGCGCGCAGGTGCTCGACCGTACCGGCGTCCATCCGGAATCCTACCATGCCGCGCAGCAGCTCCTGACGCTCTGCGGCTACACGCTGGAGGATGTTGCCGCGGGCGGGATCGCGGAGCTTCCGCAGCGTCTGGAAGCCTTTGGTGCGGAAAGGGCCGCGGAGCTCTGCGGCGTCGGTGTGCCGACGCTGCGGGACATCGCAAAGGAGCTGTGCAAGCCGGGCCGCGATCCGCGCGACGAGCTGCCCAAGCCCATTTTGCGCACGGATGTGCTGGAACTGAAGGACCTCAAGCCCGGCATGGTCCTCACCGGTACGGTGCGCAACGTCATAGACTTCGGCGTATTCGTGGACATCGGCGTCCATCAGGACGGCCTGGTGCATATCTCCCGCGTCTGCAACCGCTATATCAAGCATCCCTCGGAGGTCGTCTCCGTGGGCGATGTGGTGAAGGTCGCCGTGCTGGAGGTGGACGAGAAGCGCAAACGCATCAGTCTCACCATGCGCGACCTGCCCAAGGAGGATTGATTCAGTATAAAAATCCGTATGGCCTTGAGGCCATGCAAAAATCGCGCTCCTGCGGCTGGGAGGAGCGCGATTTTGGTTGATATCGGTTTTTCCGCGCGAAGGCCTGCCGCCGAGGGCCGCTCAGCCGCGCAGGAGGGGCATACTCATGCAGCGCGGGCCGCCGCGGCCGCGGGAAAGCTCTCCGCTGGGGATGCGGATGACCTCCACGCCCGCGTCCTCCAGAACGCGATTGGTGACATAGTTGCGGTCATAGGCGACAACCAGCCCCGGGCGCAGGCACAGGGTGTTGGAGCCGTCGTTCCACTGCTCCCGCTGCGCGGCGATCTGGTCGCCGCCGCCGCACTGCAGAAGCGTCACCTGCTCCGTCCCGACAGCCTTCGCAAGAATTCTTTCCAGCGGTTCCTCCAGCCGGCGCGCCGTCACGCTGTGCTGCTTTCCCGGGCGCAGCTCGAAAACCTGCAGATTCTGAAGGATGGAGGGATGGATCAGGAATTTATCCCGGTCGAGCTGGGTAAGAACCGTATCCAGATGCATAAAGGCGCGGCGGCTTGGGATGTCCACGGCCAGCACCCGCCGGATCTGGCTGTGCTCATCCAGGAAAATATTCTTTGCCAGACGCTCCACCGCCTCCGGCATGGTTCGCTGGGAAATTCCCACGGCCAGAGTGGAGGCGCTGAGATTCATGATGTCCCCGCCCTCGAGCGTGAAGGGCTCCTCCGGCGTATAATAAAACGGCACCTTCCCGGCAAAGTCCGGATGATAGTGCAGGATATAGTCGCCGTAGATGGTCTCGCGGTTGCGGGTGGCGGAATACATATGGTGCAGGGACACGCCGCTGCCGATGCAGGCAAAGGGATCTCTCGTAAAATACAGATTGGGAATCGGCTCCAGAATAAAGTGTGTGCGGTCGCTGCGCATGGAGGCAAGACTGCGGCCGGCATGGAGCGGCAGCTCGTCAAAGCGCACGCCCACCATAGTCTTGAGAACAAGGCTGCCGGCATCCGGAAGGTCCAGCAGCAGCTCTGTCAGCGCCTCCCGGTAGCTGTCGGCAACGCAACCACTGCGGTGGATGAAATCATTCACGAACTGCCTGCGCAGCGCGTCGCTCTGCGACAGCGTCTGTGCCGTAAGCTCGGACAGATACAGAACACGGACGCCCTGTTTTCGAAGCACGTCCGCAAAGCAGTCATGCTCCGTCTGCGCGCCCTGAAGATATGGGATGTCGTCAAAGAGCAG
This sequence comes from uncultured bacterium, assembly GCA_905215665.1. Taxonomy (GTDB): domain Bacteria; phylum Bacillota; class Clostridia; order Oscillospirales; family Oscillospiraceae; genus JAZOXB01. Next base: position 1,929 of record CAJMQR010000157.1, read on the forward strand.
GCGCTCCATGGAATTGGGTGCAAGCTGCTCCAGCTCGCTGCCCGGCCGGTGCAGCAGCACGGTGCGAAGCTGGCCGATCTCGCTTTTTACATCGATTGCCATGCGAATTCCCCTCTCATGCTCATTCTTACACTTTTCTTCTATTCTACCACAGAGAAGAGAAGAAATCAACAATAACCAAACTTTTCATCTGTGAAAAATTCGTTTCATTCCTGAAACTAATAAAAAACCAAATTATTTGTAGATTTATTGCACGAAGGTGCGCTATGTGGGAGCATCTCTCCCTTTCTTT
>CAJMQR010000158.1 GCA_905215665.1 uncultured bacterium
CGGGCGGCCTTTTTTGTAAGAAACGCCGTCTTCGCGCGTCTTATGGATGGGTGGTGAAACTATGACACAGTTTGAAACGCTTTATGAGAGCCATTTCCGCGACGTCTATCTCTACGCCTGCGCGCTGACGGGAGATCGCCAGCTTGCGCAGGACATCACGTCGGAGACCTTTCTGAAAGCGCTGGAGGCGATCGACCGCTTTCGCGGCGACTGCGATCTGCGCCTCTGGCTCTGCCGCATCGCGAAAAACTGCTATGTTTCTTATCTGCGAAAGAACGGCCGTCTGACAGAACTGCCGGAGGAGCTTCCGCAGAGCGGGGACGTAGAGCAGCAGGCCATCCGCTCTGCGCTGTCGGAGCAGGCACAGGCGGTGCTGCACGGGCTGGAGGAGCCGTATAAGGAGGTCTTCATGCTTCGGGTCTACGGAGAGCTGAGCTTCCGGCGCATCGGCGCCCTGTTTCAGAAATCGGAGAACTGGGCCTGCGTCGTGTTTCACCGCGCCAGAAATAAGATCAAACTGCGAATGGAGGAAAAATCATGAAGCTGTCTTGTTCGGTCATTCGGGATCTTCTGCCGCTCTATGCCGAGGGCATGACCGGAGCGGAGTCCAATGCGCTGATGCAGGAGCATCTGCAGGCGTGCGAACAGTGCCGGAAGGCACTGCAGGAGCTGAGGACCCCCACGCCTCTGACGCCAGACACCGATCCCGCGCCCCTGAAGCAAATGAAGGCTGCCGTCAGACGCCGCCGGCGTATCGCGGTCGCCCTGGCTGTGCTGTTCTCGCTTGCGGCGGCGCTGGCGGCTTTCGGCCTGCTGAGCGCGCCGGAATATGCTCCCACGCAGGCGGTGAGTCTGCAAGAGCGTCCCGACGGACTGGTGACGCTGCGTTTCGGGGAGGGAGTCACGGACTATACGCTGTACAGGGAGGGCGATCCTGAGGTTGGGATTGTCTGGAATCTCACAGCATGGAGCAGTCCTTTCGACCGGATCCTGCGCCGCGGTACGCCGCCGGAGGTTGTTCTGAATCCGAAAGAGGAGAAGGTTGCGGCCATCTACTACTGCCCCTCGAACGGAGGCGAGGATGCCCTGCTCTATGGTACGGCTGAAGGTGGGCGCATCACACTGCCGCGTCTGGCGCTGGGATACTATGCCCTGACGGCACTTGCCGCCTTTGCCGTTTGTATCGTGGCGGCGGGCATCCTTTGCAGGCGCAGAAAGGCGCGCACCGTTTTGCTGGACATCGCCTTTGCGCCTCTGGCCTACCTGACGGCGCAGCTTTGCATCTGTGGGCTGAAAAGCGTCACTTATGCGTTCCTGCGGGATTTTTCCCTGATTCTGCTGCTGTCGCTGCTTCTGTACGCCGCGCTCCTTCTTTTGCACCACGGGGTTTTTCTGCAAAAGAAAGCATGATACTGGCCGCCGATGAAAAAGCTGCCTTTTTCATCGGCGGCAGCTTTTTCGTCACTTCGACGGCTTTGCGGAATTTTCGATCGATATAATGTTTGTTACATTGCTCCTGCTTTCCGACGCCGTTCCGGAAAATCAAAACTTTTTCGACAAAAAAATTGCAAAATGCGTTTACATAAAATCGAGTTATCGAGAAATAACGGAATTATTGAAACTGAAATTTCGGGAAGTATTCATGCAAATATTCATGGGGCTGCCCCTGTTTGCACAGGGAAGGGCGGAAGAAATATTCGTTGTATTTCAAGAGTTTTGCACATTCTGCACAGCTTTCTGCACAACCCCGCCTGTGCAAACAGTTTCGCAAGCACTGCATATGCCGTTAACATAACTCAGGACTGCGGAAAGGAGACAAATTGTGCAAAATCCTCATGCGTAAAGCCGGGATGCAGCGCAAGATTGATCGCGTCGGAGAGTACGGCGCTGAGAAAATGAATCTGTGCGTCGATGTCGCGTGGCGTGACGATCAGCGTCTCCGGTGTTCCGCCGGATTCCGCATTCAGAGAGGCCGCGTCCACGACGGTCGGCACGCCGATGCTGAAGACGGGAACGCCCAGTGTTTCTTTCTGGAAGGAGGCGCGGCGGTTGCCAACACCGGAGCCGGGGACAATCCCGGTGTCCGTCATCTGAATCGTGTTGCACAGGCGCGCCGGCGCGCCGGCGGCGAGCGCGTCGATGCACAGAACGCAGTCCGGCCTGACGTGGGCGCAGGC
>CAJMQR010000159.1 GCA_905215665.1 uncultured bacterium
TGACCGCATCATCATGGAGCAGCCGGAAGAAAAGGAAACCTGGAGCAGCTCCGGCGGTTCAGGCAGTTCTTCCTCGTCCTCCGGCGGTTCTTCCTCCGGCGGTTCTTCCTCCGGCGGTTCTTCCTCCGGTGGATCCTCTTCCGGCGGTTCCTCTTCCGGTGGTTCTTCCTCTGGTAGTTCTTCCTCCGGCGGCGTTCTTACCACTGCGAGCGGTGACACGATACGTTATACCAAAGTACTCAGTTGTACCGCTACCGCGTACTCCTGCGAGGGATATGTCGGCCATACTTACAGCGGCACGGTCGCCCGCGTCGGCGCCATCGCCGTGGATCCCAGTGTGATCCCGCTCGGAACAAGAATGTACATCGTCACGGACGACGGGCGTTACATCTATGGTTACTGCACGGCGGAGGATATCGGAGGCAGCATTAAGGGCAATAAGGTTGACCTGTACTTCGACACCATCGCGGAATGCTGGCAATTCGGCGTCCGCGCCTGTACGGTCTACATACTGGAATAAAATACGTTGCATTCTCGTCCTTCCTTTGTTAGAATAGGCAGAGGAAGGACGGTTTTTTATGATCGATGTGTGTAATCCCGCCGTGATCCGGGAGCTTCTCGCAAAATACGGCTTTCATTTTTCCAAATCCAAGGGGCAGAACTTTCTCACGCAGCGCTGGGTGCCGGAGCGCATCGTGCGCGCCTCCGGGATTGACAAAACCTGCGGCGTGATCGAGATCGGCCCCGGCTTCGGCCCGCTGACGCAGGAGCTGTGTCAAAAGGCCGGAAAGGTCGTCGCCATTGAGCTGGATCAGACGCTGCGGCCTGTGCTTCAGGAAACGGTCGGGGAATTCTCCAATCTCGAAATTCTCTTTGTCGACGCTTTGAAAACCGATCTGCCCGCCATGGTTGTGGAAGAATTCAGCGGTCTGCGTCCCGCCGCCTGCGCCAATCTGCCTTACTACATCACCTCTCCGGTGCTGACAAAGCTGCTGGAAGGCCGCTGCTTTTCCCTGATCACCGTCATGGTGCAGAAGGAGGTTGCACAGCGCATCTGCGCCGCTCCGGGCAGCGGGGACTATTCCGCCTTCACGGTGCTGTGTAATTACCACGCGCAGCCGGAGCTGCTGTTTGATGTCCCGGCAAGCTGCTTTCTCCCGCAGCCGAAGGTCACAAGCGCCGTGGTGTGCCTGAAGGTCAGAACCGAGCCGCCGGCAGAGCTGCTGGACGAACGCACCTTTTTCCGCACCGTCCGCGCCGCCTTTGCACAGCGGCGAAAGACGCTTCTCAACGCGCTGTCTTCCGGCTTTTCGGAGCTGGGCAAGTCCGAGCTCGCCGAAACTCTGCATACCTGCGGCATTTCCCCCATGGTACGCGGCGAAACGCTGGACATCCCCTCCTTTGCCGCCATCTCCAATGCTTTGTACCGGAGGCTATGCCATGTATAAGACGATTTTTCTCGATCTGGACGATACCCTGCTGGATTTCGGTGCGGCGGAGCGCGCCGCCATTACGAAAACCTTCCGTGAGGTGGGATTGGAACCGACGGAAGCTCTGATCCGCCGTTACAGCGAGCTCAACCAACTGCAGTGGGAGTGCTTTGAGCGCGGCGAGATCACCCGCGACACCGTTTTGGTGCGGCGTTTCTCCCTGCTGCTGCAGGAGCTGGGTTCCCCTCTGGACGCGGCCGTCTGTGAGGACATCTACCGCGGGCACCTCTCCGAGGGGCACTATTTCATCGAGGGTGCGCCGGAACTTCTGGACTATCTCGCGCCAAAATATGACCTCTATCTTGCCTCCAACGGTGTGGCCGCCACGCAGTATTCCCGTCTGGCCAGCGCCGGCATTGGGCGCTATTTCCGGGAGATTTTCATTTCCGAAGTCACGGGCCATCACAAACCGGAACGGGAATATTTTGATTACTGCTTTTCGCACATTCCCGGGTTTGATCCGGCCTCTGCTCTGATGATCGGCGACAGCCTGACCAGTGATATCCTCGGCGGAAAAAATGCGGGCATCGCCACCTGTTGGTTCAATCCCTCCCGCAAGGAGAACCATTCCTCCGTTGTGCCCGACTTTGAAGTGCACTCACTCGCGGAGCTGCGTACAATCCTTTAGCCGGCGAAAAACGAAAAAAGCAAAAAAATCAC
>CAJMQR010000160.1 GCA_905215665.1 uncultured bacterium
CTGGGCATGCCGCGGAAGTCTTATTATCGCTGATTCTAATGATTTCGGCTTATTTCAGAAGAGACTCGCCGGCTTTATAGATGTCGCCGGCGCCGACGGTAAGGATGATATCGCCTTCGGAGGCCAGTGTGCGAAGGTAGGCGGAAACCTCCGGCAGCGTCTCAAAACAGACGGCGTTGGGAATCTGCTGCGCCAGATCACGGGAGGAAATGCCGATGGTGTTTTGCTCCCGCGCGGCATAGATTTCCGCAAGGACTGCGATGTCCACGCGCTTCAGCTCCCGCACAAAATCGTCAAACAGCGCCTTGGTGCGCGTATAGGTGTGGGGCTGGAAAGCGAGGATGATACGGCGGTACCCCATGGTTCTGACCGCGTCAATCAGGGCGTGCAGCTCGCCGGGGTGGTGGGCGTAGTCGTCGTAGATGTCCGCGCCGTTGCAGCGGCCCTTGTACTCCATGCGCCGGCCTGCGCCGGTAAAGGAGGCGAGGCCCAGAGAGACGGCTTCGCCGTCCACGCTCATGACGTAGGCAGCGGCGGCGGCGGCCAGCGCGTTATAGACATTGTGGCGGCCGCAGACATTCAGATGCACATGGCAATAGCATTTGCCGAAGCAGAAGATATCAAAGGAACGCAAATCCTCGGAGAGATTTTCCGCGTGAACGTCATTGGAGGGCGAAAGGCCGAAGGAAATATAGTGCAGATCGGCCAGCGTTTGTACGGTGTTGGCGTCGTCGCCGTTGGCAATCACATAGCCGGTACGGGGGACAAGGCCCGCAAATTTGCGGAAGGAACTTTCCACGGCGGCAAGATCCTTGAAATAGTCCAGATGATCCGCTTCAATGTTGTTGATGATGGCGACGGTGGGATAAAAGTTCAGGAAGGAATCGCAGTACTCGCAGCTCTCCATGATGATGGTATCGCCGCTGCCCACACGGTGTCCTGCATGCAGCAGGGGAAGATAGCCCCCCAGCATGACCGTCGGATCACGGTTTGCTTCCATAAAGATATGCGTGATCATGGAGGTTGTGGTCGTCTTGCCGTGCGTGCCGGAGACGCAGATTGCGTTTTTATACGCACGCATGATCAGCCCCCACGCCTGCGCCCGTTCGAAAACCGGAATTCCCTGCGCGCGTGCGGCGGCGATCTCGGGATTATCGTTGTGTGCGGCAGCGGTACGGATGATGCAATCCGCGCCCTCAATGTTTTCGGGGCGGTGACCGATATGGACCTGAATGCCCTTTGCCATCAGTTCGTCCGTGGAGACGGAGGCGTTCATATCGGAGCCTGTGACGATCATACCCTTGTCGCGCAAAACCAGGCCGAGGGGACGCATGGAAACGCCGCCAATGCCGATGAGATGGATATGCTTGCCCGGCAGCAGGTATTTGTCCAAGCGCTTGCTGATATTTGCCATATTGATTCCTCCAACAGCTTTGTTCACACTATTATAGTACGGGAAAGCCGGTTTTACAAGCGGAAACTTACACGAAGGCAGCGGCTTCCGGGGGAAGCTGCGCAGCCGGCAGACAGAAGGAAAGCTCCTGCCCCTGATATGGGAAGCTGAGCTTCCAGGAAAACAGCGCAAGTTTGCCTCCGCGCTTTGCGCCGTATTTCCGGTCGCCGCAGAGGGGGAATCCTCTTGAGGCAAACTGCACCCGAATCTGATGCGTCCTGCCGGTAAAAAGACGGATTGCGGTCAGACCGCGCCCGTCCTCGAAGGAATGCAGCAGCCGGAAGGAGAGCCGCGCATCCTTCACGCCGGCACGGCGTCGCTTGACGACATAGGTCTTGTTCTTCCCACGGTCGTGATACAGCAGATCTTCCCATGTTCCTTCCTGCGGCGGCCTTCCTTCACAGAAAGCAAGGTACTCCTTTTGAAAAGTACCCGCCTGTATTTCCGCACTGAGCGCCGCGGCGCTCTGCACGGTTTTGGCGAAGACCATCAGCCCGCCCGCCTCACGATCGAGACGGTGCACCGGATAGACGGTGCGGGGCGCAAGCAGCTCTGCCATGCTGGGCTTGCCGGAAGCGTCCGGCGCGGAGAGAATCCCCCGCGGCTTGACACAGACAAGGATCTGCGCGTCCTCATAGAGAATCACAAAATCCACCGG
>CAJMQR010000161.1 GCA_905215665.1 uncultured bacterium
TCCAATATGAAGCTCTCCTCCGGGATCGCCCGAATTCCGGAAATGCTGGCGCTCGGTGTTCCGGTCGGTCTGGCCGTGGACGGCTCCGCCTCGCAGGACGGCTCGAATCTTCTGGAGGAAATCCGCATCTGTTATCTGCTGCACCGCCTGAATTCCTCCTCAAAGGCGCCCAGCGGCTATGAGGTTCTGAAGCTGGCGACGCGCGGCTCGGCATCCCTGCTTGGAAGGACGGATATCGGCTCCCTGGAGGTCGGAAAATGTGCCGATTTCTTTCTGGTGGACCGCCGCCGTCTGGAGCTGGTCGGCGCGGACTATGACCCGCAGAATCTCTTCGGAACGGTCGGCCTGCGCAGCCCCGTGGACTACACCGTGGTGAACGGCAGAATCACCGTGGAACATGGCCGGCTTGTCACCATAGACGAACCGGTCGTGGCCGAGCAGGCGCGGAAGGTCTGCCGGGAGTATCTTGGCCGGTAAGCCGGCGCCCGCCGGCAGAACCATACTGCGCTGAAGATACCTGGCGCCGGCAGGGAGATTCATCTCTCCCTGCCGGCGCTTTACTCGCAGACGTTTCACCGGAGTATTACAGTCTCCCCGCGATGCGGGCGATGATGGTGCGGTGGACCTTCATTGCGCCTTTGGGGCAGAATTCCTGACAGCAAAAGCAGCGGATGCACTTTTCCCGGTCAATCCGCGCCTTGCCGCCATCGATTCTGATCGCATGTGCCGGACAGGTATCCCGGCAGACGCCGCAGCCTACACACTCGCTGCGCTTCAGCTTCGGCCGTGCGCGTAAAACCTTCCCCGCAACCGTACCAAGGAGGCTGAAGCTCCCCTTGCGGGCGCCGAAATCCGTCCCCGTTCCCTTCTGGACAACTTTGAAATCCGGGCAGATAAAAGCTTCCGCATCGCCCGCAACCTCCAGTTCCTCCGCCGTGGCCGGCGTCAGCCCACGCTCCGCCGCGGCGCGGAGGGTCGGCACATTTTTCGGCGTCAGGCCGATCAGCTTTGCGCACAGAAGGTCGATCCTGTGCGGATTCGTCCCGGCAAGAAGCGCGCCCATGTGTTTCGGCGTTCCGGCCGTCGGGCCGTTGCCCTCCATGGCCTCCACCGCGTCCACAATACAGAGCCGCGGCCTGAAGAATTCGTTCAGATCCACGATCATCCCGGCAAAGTCCATCGGGTCGGGATAGCGGTAATGGTATTCCGGCTTGATGATTCCCGGAATCGCGCCGAACAGATTTTTTGCGGCAGCCGAGAGCGCCATCATTCCGTGACTTTTCAGCTTGCAGAAGCTGATGATCGCGTCCGCGTGATCCAGATAAGCCGTGTAAGTGATATGCTTCGCAACGCGGGCCTCCGGAAGGTCGGCGTTTTTCTGTGTAAAATCGTGGTTCAGTTCCGCGCCTGCCGCCTCGGCCTCCTGCATCCCGGACGCACGGTAGACCGCGTTTAGATGCGGCGCCGCAAACGTCCCGCCGGGGCTGTCCCCGACGACGACCCGCGCGCCCCGCTCTACCAACATCCGCGTCAGTGCGCTCAGAAGTGCCGGATGCGTCGTCGCGGCCTTTTCCGGTTTCATCGCGGAAACGAGATTCGCTTTGATGACAATGCGCATCCCCGGCTGCACCCACTCCAGTCCGCCAAAGGGCGCCAGCGCCTCGCCTAGCGCCCGGGCACATACCTCCGGCACATAGCTCTCACATTTCACAATGGACACGTCCGCCATATGTTTCCCCTCTTTTTTATAAAGCTCACGCATTATTCTACATTCATTTCGCGGAAAAGTAAAGAAAAAGAGACGCTTTCCCATTTCGACAGTCTGTCAAGTCCGAGGGGCATCAGCGGTTCACGGCTGGGTTTTCCGTCCGCTCCAGAAGATAGTCAACCGACACATTAAAATAGTCCGCCAAACGAATCAAGGTTTGATAATCCGCTTCCCGTTCGCCGCTTTCATAGCGGCTGATCGAGTTTTGGTTTAGTCCAAGATCCATTGCCAGCTTGAGCTGCGAAATGCCACGCTGACGACGCAATTGCTTCAATCTCATTTTTCGTTCCTCCCTCTTGAC
>CAJMQR010000162.1 GCA_905215665.1 uncultured bacterium
ATTCAGCTCTCCCGCCAGTTCAAAGCCCTTTTTCGCGGCAATGACCGCGATAATTTCATTGATCACCGCCGCCGCGGCGATGGTGCCCTGCACAATTCCCGCAAGTTCCGGCTTCGCCGCCAGGGAGGAGCAGGCAATTCCCGTGAACACCAGAGAAACGCCGGAGTGCGGCAGCAGCGTGAAGCCGAGATATTTCTGCACCGTCGGCGGCATCTTCGTCGCTTTCGCGCCGAAGCGCGCGCCGAAGTATTTCCCCACCGCCCGCGCAGCGATATACACGAAGGTATACAGTCCGGCGCTGAGAATCAGATGATAATTCAGCGGCGCGCCGAGATCGACAATCGCCGCCAGCAGGCTGACGCCCAGAATCGGATGGAACCAGTCCGTGATTTCCTTCAGGCGCTCCTCGCCGAGCAGATTCGTGAACGCCGCGGAGAACGCGACGCCCATGAGCATATAGTTGAGCGTGACGTTGATCAGCGTATTCAAAAGCCAGCCGGCGCCGGCCGTCAGGGTAATTCCAAGGAGCAGCACGGCCAGCGTCCGGACCTTCCCCCTCCATTTTCTCAGGAGCCATCCGGCGGGAAGCCCCACGGCGACGCCGACCGCCACCGGCAAAAGGATCATCACGGGAATCATATAGAGTGGAACGGAACCGCCGGAGACGGAGCTGGAGACAAAGGAATTGACCGTAAAGAATACAACGATTCCCACGACGTCGTCCAAAACCGCCATCGGAAGCAGGGTGTCCGTCACCGGCCCCTTTGCGTGAAACTCGCTCACGATGGACAGCGCCGGGGCCGGAGCGGTCGCCAGCGCGATTCCGCCGAAAACAAAAGCGAGATAGACGGGAACCTCCGCAATCCAAAAGACAACCGCAAAGACAAGCGTGACGAAGAAAAACGTGCCCAGCGACTGCGTGAGCGTCGTGAGGATCAGCGCCCTGCCGTAGGTTTTGATCTTCTTCCAGACCAGCTCCGTCCCGAGCATCAGTCCGAACGCGCACTGCATCCACATAATGACGGTCTTATACCACTGCGCGTCGAGGACGGCCTGCGGCAGCAGGCGCAGGGCATGCGGCCCGAAGACCATCCCGACAATCAGCCAGCCTAGAATGGACGGAAGCTTGAGCTTTGAAACCAGTTTCCCGGCGATTGCCGCCAGCAGCAGCACGGCAAGCCAGCGCAAAAACAGAATCATTTCTCCGCGCCCCCTTTGGCAATTCCGTAGAGCATGAAGTCGAGCAGCTTCGGGAGATTCGTTTCGTGTTCCCTGATCTGTTCGTCCAGCGCCCTGCTGCGGTAGGCGGGGCTGCCGAAATAGGCGTTGAACATGCGCTGCATCTGACGGAAATAACGCAGGGCATCCTCCTGCGTGATACCGTCGCGCAGTCTGACGGAGGAAAGCGTCCTGCGGTAGATGCTCTCGTTGATTTCCTCAATGGGCTGCAAAATCTGCCGTATGCTCTGAAGGAGTTTCTCCTGCGGCTGCAGAAGCGCCTCAAAAAAGATATGCGCTTCCTCCGGGGATTCCTCGAAAAAACGCATTCGGATCTTCATATATTGCAGCAGCTCCGTGCCGGCGCCGCTTTCCTCAATCAGAGCGAGCAGCTTTTCGCAGGCGCGCTTCAGGCAGGCCAGATAAAGCGCGTCCTTGTCCCTGAAATTGTGATAAATCAAACCCTTATTGATTCCGCTTTTGCAGATATTGTTTACCGTTCCGCCGGCGTAGCCGTTCCTGCCGAATTCGAGCGTCGACGCATCCAGAATTCTGGATACCGTCAGGCCGGTCTTTTCCGTCTGTTTCATAAGATCCCTCCGGGAATAAAAAATTGACCACTTGGTCAAAAATTAGTATACTACCAATTGACAGAAGAGTCAATCTTTATTTTTCCCGGCGGAAAAAACAAGGGGCTGTAAAGAAACAGCCCCTTGTTCCTGATTATTGCATTATTACAATTGCTTACTCAGCGAAAACGCGCTTGAGCTTCACAAAATCGGGCAGGCCGTCCACCTTCTTCATGC
>CAJMQR010000163.1 GCA_905215665.1 uncultured bacterium
ATGGTAAGCCGGTTTGATTTTCCCAATCATACCGGCTTTTCTTTCCCTTACGGCTGTGCTATGATATTGCCGGAGGGATGATATGAAACAGAAACTATGGACGAGGAACTACACGCTTCTGATGTCTGCGACGCTGTTCGGCTGCATCGGGGGCATCGCGGGCGGCTATGCGCTGTCCCTGCTGGTTTTTGACGAGACGCAAAGCACGCTTGCCTCCGCAATCATTATCGCCATTCAGGTGATTCCGACCTTCCTTCTGCCGGTATTCATTGCGCCGTGGATGGACCGTATGCCGAGGAAACCTTTTCTCGTGTGCGGCGATCTGCTCAACGGCGTGCTTTATGCAGGGGCGGGCGTCTATCTGCTGCTGTTCCGCTTTTCCTATATCGGCTATCTGTGCTTTTCTCTGCTGCTGGCGACACTCTCGGCTTTCGATCAGCTTGCCTACAACAGCATCTATCCAAAGCTCATCCCGGCGGGAATGGAGCAGAAAGGGTATGCGGTGTCGGCGATGCTCTATCCCATCGTGCGGGTAATCATGATGCCCGTGGCGACCGCGCTGTATGAGAGACTGGGTGTCGGCCTGCTGCTGATTCTGCAGGGCGGGCTGTCCCTGCTGGCCGCGCTCGTCGAAAGCTGCATTCGGATCCATGAGGAAAAGCGGCTGGAGGGCAGGCGTTATACCCCTTCTCTTTGGTGGGAGGACATGAAGGAAGTGGCGCGTTACTTCAAAGAAGAAAAAGGTCTGAGAAGCCTTTATGCCTATATGGCGGTCACAAACGGCGTTGCAACCGGCTATTCACCCATTCTGATGGCCTTTTTCCGGACGGCGGCGGGATTCAGCATGGTGATGTACTCCTTCTTTTCCGTGGTGGAATTCGTGGGACGGGCAATTGCGGCCTTGCTGCAATATACGGTCAGGATCCCGGCAAAGCGCCGCTTTGCGATGATCTTCGGGGTATATCAGATCTACGAGGTGATGGATATGTGCCTTTTGTGGCTGCCTTACCCGCTGATGCTGGTGAATCGGGGCATCTGCGGCTTTCTGGGAACAAACAGTGCGACCATGCGCCAGGCAGCCGTGCAGCAGTACATCCCGGAGCATCTGCGCTCCAGAGTCAATGCGTTTTTTGAAATGCTTCTGACGTTTGCAACCAGCGTGTTATCTCTTCTTGTCGGCGCACTGGGTGAGATGCTGGATTACCGCGTCTGCATGACGCTCTGCGGTACGATTACAATGACCGCCTGCTGGCTCATCGTCTGGTGCGGCAGGAAAGAGGTGCGCCCGGTGCTGGAATACGAAAGACCGGCGTAATACTGCTTCTTGATTAAAATGTTCCATTCTTGCGAATCAAGCATTTTAATTGAATACCAGTATAAACAGAACATAGTCAAAACCTCCGGCTAAGCCGGAGGTTTTGACAAATTATGAAAATGATTTATCGCTGTGCTTTTTCGGCCCATGCGGCGGCCTCGGCAGGATTGGCGTTCGTACCGCAGCCCGTGCGGTAGCAGCGCGCGACCTCAAGCATAGCGCTGACGCTCCCGGCTCTGGCGGCGGCCAGATACCACTGGAAGGAGAGCGCCGGGTTCAGCTCGAAGCCGTCTGAGCCTGTGCCATAGAGCATGCCAAAGACGATCATTGCCTCCACGGAGCCGAGGCTTGCGGCGCGGTAATAGTGATCATATGCTGCGCGCGGCTGACGGAGATAGACCCGCGCGTCCTCACCGAGCTGATACTCGGCAAAGGCGTCGCCGCCCTGCGCAAGACGTGTGTAAAGCACGCGGCGATAGGAAAGATATTCGCTGTCTGCGACGTTCAGACGGGCTTTTTCCGCGGCAAGCTGCTGCTGCGCGGCCATGTCTCCGTGCTCGGCGGCAAGCACGAGCGCGTCAAGCGCATGCAGCGCCTCCAGCCGCTGCTGCGCGGCCCGTTTTGCCGCAGCCTTGCGGCAGGGAAAGAAAATCGCACAGAACACGCCGCCTGCCAGAATCAGAAGCAGCAAA
>CAJMQR010000164.1 GCA_905215665.1 uncultured bacterium
GCTTACGCCGTTGAAAACACGGTCATGGTTCATATCAGCCGGATCCGTGAGAAGCTGGAACTGAATCCGAAAAAGCCGGAGTATCTGAAAGTGGTTTGGGGGATTGGTTATGTCTTTGAAGCGCCGTAATTTTGCCGCCTTTTGCCTGCTCCTTCTGGCTGCGGTCTGCTGGGTGTATGGGCAGCAGATCTTGCAGGATACCTACGGCAGCGGCAACATGGCGGGCACCGTCCCGTCGGAGTTTACGGAGGAGACCGAAACCGCCGATCAAACCCAAACCATGGCTCCCAGCGACGCGGAGGAGTGGGAAAACACGGATGCCACGGAGGTTTCTTATCCGGCGGAAACGGACGGCAGCCAGGCGCAGGGCGCAGGGGAGGAACGCGGCGGCAAATGGGCGGGTTTTCTGCTCTGCTTTGCCGCGGCCGCGTCCTCGGGAGCGGCGATCTTTGCCCTCCGGCAGCGCGCGCCCCTGCTTGGCCCTGACGGGCTTGCTGCGCTCGGAGCGGTGTGCGCATGGATCTACTTCGCGTATGTTCGCGGTAACAGCTTGACGCCCTTTTTCATCAATTATGCGCTCTCGGTCGTTCTTCTGCTGTCCCTGCGGGAGCTCTGGGGATGGATACGTTCCAAATGCGCCCTTTCATGGTGCCTGATCCATCGGATTGCGGCGAGCTGCCCCGCACCGCAGCTTTCGCTGACGCTGTTTGCCGTGTGGAGCCTCGCAGCGTTGGCAGGCTTCGGTTTCCAGCTTTTCCGGCCCGGAGTCTATATCGTACCGATGGTCTGTACGGTTGCGGCGGGCGTTTTTGGCTTCTGCTGCCTCTGGAGGTATGGCGTGGATCTCAACCATTTCAAAAAACAACTGGACAATTACAGGAACGGTCTGCCGATTACGGTAGGAACGGGTGCCTTTGCGCAGACGGAAGCACAGCTTCTGGAAGTGCAGGTGCAGCATGAGGAGGCCATCCGCACCGCCGTCACCAGCGAGCGCTTCAAGGTGGAGCTGATTTCAAATGTTTCCCATGATCTTCGCACGCCGCTGACCGCGATTCTGGGCTATGGCGAGCTTTTGCAAAAGGAAGCGCTGTCCCCGGAAGGGAAGGAGCGGCTTCTCCGCCTGAATCAAAAGGCGGGATATATGCGCGACCTGATAGAGTCCCTGTTTGAACTTACCAAGGTGTCCAGCGGCGCGATTGAGAGCAAAAAAGAAAAAATCGACCTGATTCGTCTGCTGGAGCAGACGATCGGCCTGTTCGACGATCAGCTTGCCGCCGCCGGCCTTTCCGTCAAGCGGCATTACGATGCCGAAACGGTTCCCATTACGACCGATGGCGCCAGAATGCATCAGGTGTTTGCAAATCTGCTGGGCAACGCCATCAAGTATGCGCTGGCCGGCACCCGGATTCATCTGGAAGTCAGACTGAAGGAAAAGAGCTGCCTGATCCGGATGGTGAATACCGCCTCCTACGAGATGGACTTTCAGCCGGAGGAGATCCTGCAGCGCTTTGCGCGCGGCGACAAGGCTCGCTCTGCGGGGGGCAGCGGCCTGGGTCTGGCGATTGCCCAGACCTACACGGAATCCGTCGGCGGCAGGTTCCGCGTTTGTGTGGACGGCGACCAGTTCAGCGCCGTCGTGGAGCTTCCCAAAACTGAAAGAAACTTGTAAGATTTGCATCGGCTTTTTTGAAAGACAACCCCTGTATCCTGTGATACGGGGGTGTTTTTATGTCGAAACGGGAAACTGGCCGGAAGACTGCTTCCGTATGGAAAGGAGGAATCGCAATGGACGCACTGAAAAGAGTTCACAGCTTCAAATGCACCGGCCTTATCCGCCGGGTCCTTCTTTCATGGCTGCTTGCCGTTACAATGGAATTCCTGCTTCTGCCGGAAAAGCTGCGGGATCTGGCGGGGTTGGAGGGAATGGCGGAAATGTCCCTGCTCCGGGTCGCCGCAATCACGCTTTGCGGAACCGTTTTCCTTGCCGGAGTCTCCCGC
>CAJMQR010000165.1 GCA_905215665.1 uncultured bacterium
ACGGGCTATACCGACGCCGCGGAGGAATTTGTAAGAACCGAGTTTGAGAAACTGGGCTTTTCCGCAAAGCGTACCGTCAAGGGCGGCGTGCTCGTCGATCTCGGCGGTGCGGACGCGCAGGACGCCCTGCTTCTGGAGGCGCACACGGACACGCTTGGCGGTATGGTTGCGGAGATCAAGGGTAATGGCCGCCTGCGCATTGTGAACGTCGGGGGCATGAACGCCAACAACGCCGAGACGGAAAACTGCCGTGTGGTAACGAAATTTGACGGCGTCTACGAAGGAACGCTCCAGCTTGTCAACGCCTCCATCCATGTCAACGGCCAGTACAACGACACCAAGCGCACCTTCGACGCCATGGAGGTTGTGCTGGACGAACCGGTGGAGTCTGCGGACGATGTGAAAAAGCTGGGGGTCAGCGTGGGAGATTTCGTCTGTTTTGATCCGCGCACGCGGGTGACGGAGTCCGGCTATATCAAGAGCCGCTTTCTGGACGATAAGCTCTCCGTCGGCATCCTGCTGGGCTTTGCAAAATATCTGAGCGACAGCCATCTGACGCCTCCGCGCCGCACCTATGTCCATGTGACCGTCTATGAAGAGGTCGGCCACGGCGGCGCTGCCTCCGTTCCTGCAGGAGTGACGGAGGCCATCTCCGTCGACATGGGCTGTGTGGGCGAGGGCCTGCAGTGCACAGAGCGGCAGGTTTCCATCTGTGCCAAGGATTCCGGCGGGCCATACTCCCACGAGGTCGTGAAAAAGCTCATCGCGGCGGCGAAAAAGGAGCAGGCCGACTATGCCGTGGATATCTATCCGCATTACGGTTCGGATGTGGAAGCGACGCTCTCTGCGGGTCATGACCTGCGCCACGGGCTGATTGGCGCGGGTGTCTACGCCTCCCATGGCTACGAGCGCAGCCACAAAGACGGCGTGCTGAATACCCTGAAGGTACTGAAGGGGTATCTCTTCCCATGAGGCGGCGCTACTGGATTCCGGCAGCGCTGTGCGCCGTGCTTGGCATACTGGTTTACTTTTTTGCGTTCGGATATCAGTTCTCCGCCCTCCTGCTCGCCCTGAGCGCTGCGGGGATTCTTGCCTTTGGGCTGGTAGATTGCCTGCGCAGGCGCTTTCCCCGGGGAATGAAGTGGCTTCGCCGGGTGATGCTGGCCTGTCTGTGCCTCCTGCTGGCGGCAATGATCGCCACATCCGTCTGGATCGGCCTGTGCGCCTCCGGGGCGGACGAACCGGAGGCGGAGTACCTGATCGTATTGGGCGCGGGTGTGAACGGAAGCGTCCCCAGCCTTTCGCTGCGGGAACGTCTGGAGGCGGCGCTGGCCTATCTGGAAAGATACCCGCAGGCTGTGGCCGTTCTCTCAGGCGCGCAGGGAAGCGGTGAGGACATTACCGAGGCGCAGTGTATGTTTGACTGGCTGACAGCCCGCGGTATCGATGAAAACCGCCTGCTCAGGGAGGAAGAAGCGACCCGCACCCGGGAAAATCTACGCTTTTCACTGGAGCTGATCGAAGAGAGAACCGGTACACGACCGGAAGCGGTTGCCGTCGTGTCGAGCGAGTATCATCTGTGCCGTGCGGAGCTGTACGCGAAGCAGCTCGGCGTCAGGGCGTTGGGCGTTCCGGCGCATACCTCGTGGCTTACGCTGCGGATCAACTATCAGGTCAGAGAAATCTTCGGCGTTTGGGTGGCGCTGCTGACCGGCTGACGCGCCGGAGGATTTCAGAAACTGCGTTCCTTGTGAATCAGGTAACAAAACTCGTCATATAACGGCCGCCGGCATATGCGCCTCTGCGCAAAAGCCGGCGGCCGTTTTCAATGTATGGCGGGGAAATCCGAAAAACTACCAACAGTATGGAAATAAACCTCCAAATCATACGAATAGTGTGTTCCAAAGCGCGGATTCCTCTGCTATAATGGAGCCAGAAAGAAAGTGGAGGAAGAAATATGGGAACCATCAAGCTCGCGCAGAGAATTCG
>CAJMQR010000166.1 GCA_905215665.1 uncultured bacterium
GTCAGCCGGGCGGAGGCCAGCACGCCGCTGGCGGAGCCGAGCAGCGTCCCCAGCAGAGACAGCAGCGCAACCCATATTTCGCTGTTCATTTTCTCACCTCCCCCGCCTTCCTTCAACCAAAGCCGCAAAATGCGGAAGGATTGCCCTGTTTCGTTCAATCGCAGGGAGTGGTTGCAAAAAAACGTGAAATATGATATAAGTATAGCGTGAGATTCGGGACCGGGGGGGTCGGAATGAAGCAGCAGGTTACAAAACGATATATTCAGGAGGCGTTTCAAACGCTTTTGCTGGAGAAGCCCATGGACAGGATCACGGTGCGGGACATCGTGGAGGAATGTGGCCTGACGCGCAACACCTTCTATTACCACTACGACGATATTTTTGATCTGTTTGAGGATTTCCTGAAGGCGCAGCTCTCCCAGGCGCTGCACACCTCCCCGCAGGAGATGGCGCCGGACGAGGTTCTGCTGAAGGCGCTCGGCTTTCTTCTGGAAAAGCCGCAGGTTGCCCGCCATATCTTCTCTTCAAAGAACCATGCGGTCATGCTGCAATATCTGGTGCGGGTTTCGGAACTGCTGCTGGAGCGGCATATCGCACTGGAAGGTCTTTCCTGTACGCCCGAGGATCGGGAACTGATCCTCGCCGTGTGCAGCCATGCGCTTTACGGGATGCTGGGCCAGTGGCTTCTCTGCCGCAAGGACGCGTCGCTGGAGGCAGATCTGACACGGGTCACCAGACTGTTTGAGGGAACCATCCACAACGCCCTTCTCTCCGGAATCAGGCATCCGCGCGGCCAGCGCAGTCAGGAGCAGAATAAATGAAGGCATTTTTGATCAACGCCAGTCCGCGCGGGCGGGGCAGCAATACGCTGCTTCTTGCGCAGGCCTTTCTGAGGGGACTCGGCTGTGAATATGATACCGCGACGCTCAGCGAACTGCGCATCACGCCCTGCACGGGCTGCATGACCTGCTGGCAGCGCGGCGACGGGCAATGTGTGTTTTCCGATTCCATGCAGGAGCTGCTGGCGAAGGTGCTGGAGGCGGACGTCATTGTTGAAAGCTTCCCTCTTTATTATTTTGGGATGCCCGCGCTGCTCAAAGCCTTTACCGACCGCACGTTCTGTCTGATGCAGCCCTATCACGGGCAAACCGATGCCGGCTGTTCCTTCCAGACGCCCAGAGATCCCCGGCTGCTGAAAAAAAAGCTGGTTCTGATCTCCACCTGCGGCTATGCCGCAGTGGAGGGAATGTACGACGCCCTGCTTGCCCAGTATGACCTTTTGTGTCACGGCAGAAATTATACGCCTGTTTTCTGTCCCGAAGGGGAGCTGATGCAGGTGGAGCAGCTTGCCCTGCAGCGCAGGCGGCTGCTGGTCCGTCTGGAGGACGCCGGCCGGCAGTATGCGGAAAGCTTTTCCCTGCCGCTGCCGGTTCTGCAGGCGCTTCAAAAGCCACTTGTCGATCCCAGAGTTTATGAAATGATAGCCGCCGCCCACTGGTCGGGCGCGAAAGGAGAGCAACGCCTTGAAAAAAAACAGTAACATTGTAAAAAGCGCGAAGGTCACCAACGTGATCTCCGCCTGCATCATGGTGCTCTCCGGCGCGCTGCTCCTCTTCCTGCCCGACATGGAAAGAATCACGGCGCAGCGCATTCTGCTGAGTGTTCTTTTCGCTCTGATCGGCTCCGCCAAGCTTCTGGGCTATTTCTGCAACGATCTGTACCGTCTGGCCTTTCAGTTTGACTTTGCCATCGGCATTTTCTGCTGGATTTTCGCGCTGCTGATTTTCCTGACGCCGGAGCATTTCTTTTCCACAATGCCCACGCTTCTGTCCGTCTATGTGGTGCTCGACGCGCTTTTGAAGCTGCAAATCTCCATGGATGCCCGGCGCTTCGGCATGTCCGGCTGGGTGGGGATGCTGTGTTCGAGTCTTTT
>CAJMQR010000167.1 GCA_905215665.1 uncultured bacterium
TTTATTTTTTGCGCTGTTCGAAGGAATTGCGCAGCTCCTTGAGATGCTCGGCGAGGGGTTTTTCCGTCGAGAAGGGGCGGAAGAAGTGATATTTTTTTGCGTTCTGCTCGTAAGAGCGGCGGATCTGCGCCTTGATATGCTCGTACCGCAGAATGACGTTATTCTCGGCCGCATACTTTTTCAGCTTGGAGACGATTTGCAGGGAGTGCGCCACATCAATGATGAAAACGCCGAAGAACACGCCGATAAAAAAGGAGAACGCGAGGTTCCGGCCCAGCCACTCCAAAGAGCTGAGAATGTGCGGATGGACCAAAAAGTAATAAAGCGCTCCCAGAAGGCCCCAGATCAGCGAGAACTTCGGACAGATGATGCCGTTGACGTTTCCCCACTGGCCGGTATAGTCCCAGAGACGGACGTTGTTCAGCTTCAGGCAGAGGTAGCCGGCGATGTATTCGATGACGGTCATCAGTACGGTCATCGTCAGGAAAAGCATGAGCTTGTTGACGGTCTCATTATGAAAGAAATGGTAGTCTTCCAGCGAGGCGATCAGATAGAGGATGCACAGGCCGCAGCCGTAAAGCGGGAGATACGGACCGGTGCAGAAGCCGGGATTGATCCACTTGCGCTCCGGATTCGCCGAGGAGAAGAAGCGCCGGAACAACACCTCTATTCCCCAGCCGACGACCGACCCGATAAAAAACAGATACGCCAGCTTCAAAAGAATGTTCATCTTTTTCCCTCCAGTGTTTCTGCTCCTATTATACAGGAATCCGGGGAAAATACAAGTCCGAACCCCATGCCTTTTTTCCACGCGCTGTTTGGGGCGGGGCCTGCTTTCTTCCCCGAAAGGAGCAGATGCTTTCGGCAAAATTCACAGACATTTCACATATGATTGACATTTTTATAGTCGTAAGTTATAATCAAGCCATACCAATGCAGCCTCAGCGCTGCACACCGCGCGGGAGAAAGCTCCCGCCCTGAAAGGACACTCCCATGCTTGAAAAACTTCCGGTCATTCTCGACGGAGATCCCGGCCACGACGACGCCATCGCGTGGATGCTGGCCAATTCCAGCCCTCTTCTGGACATCCGCGCCGTTACCTCCGTCTGCGGCAATCAGACCATTGAAAAGACCACCTACAACGCCCTGCGCGTGTGCACCCTGATCGGACTGCGCTGCCCCGTCGGAAAGGGGCGGCCCGCGCCGCTGTTTTCCGCGCCCATGAACGCGCCGTCCGTCCACGGCGCGACCGGATTGGACGGCCCCGTGCTGCCGGAGCCGGTCATGCAGCCGGATGGGCTGCGCGCCGTGGAGCTGATGGCGAAGGTACTTCGCGAAAGCGAGAGCCCCGTGTGCATCGTCCCGACGGGGCCGCTGACCAATGTCGCCGCGCTCCTGCTGGCGCATCCGGAGCTGAAGCCGAAGATTGCCCGCATCAGTCTGATGGGCGGCGGCATCGCGCACGGCAACTGGACCTGCGCCGCGGAATTCAACATTCTGGTGGACCCGGAGGCGGCGGACATCGTGTTTCGCTCCGGCGTTCCCATCTGGATGGCCGGACTGGACGTGACCGAAAAAGCTCTGATCTTTCCCGAAGATTTCGGCCGCATCCGCGCCGTGGGCAACCCCGTGGCGCGTGTGGTGGCGGACTGGCTGGAATTCTTCTACGGTTTCCACCGTGAGCTTGGCTATCCCGGCGCGCCGGTACATGACGCCGTCGCCGTCGCTGCGCTGCTCCGTCCCGATCTGCTGACCGCGCAGGAGATGTATGTGCAGGTCGAAACCGGGGGCGAATACTGCCGCGGCGCGACCGTCGGTGATCCGGGCGGCTGCCTCGGGCATGCGCCGAACGCGCATGTCTTTCTGGACATTGACCGGCAGGGCTTTGCCGACCTGCTGGTCGCGGCCGTCAAAACCTA
>CAJMQR010000168.1 GCA_905215665.1 uncultured bacterium
CTTTATCGCCTGCGTCGCCTGCATCGCTACTGCGTAAGCTACTTAAGGCTGAAAAACGACGCAACCCGGAAACCGGGTTGCGTCGTTGCTATAATAATGAGAAGCCCATTGGAGGGTTCGTTATGCTGCCCTATTTTCATATCTTCGGTCTGACCTTTCCGGCTTACGGCGTTATGCTGACGCTGGGCTTTTTGACGGCCGCTTTCTTCGGTGCGTACCGCGTCAAAAAGGCCGGCCTTCGTACGGAGGATTATATCCTGATTGCCGCCATCGGCTCCGGTGTGGGCCTGCTGAGCGGCGTCCTGCTCTTCGCGTTTGTCACCTATTCGCCCTCGCAGATTGTCGGGCTGATTCGCGAGGGACGCTTCCGCGAGCTTTTCGGCGGAATCGTTTTTTACGGCGGGCTGATTGGCGGTCTGCTGGGAGGGCTGCTGGGCAGCCGGATTGCAAAGGCAGATCTGCGGGATTTCATCAATCCCGTCGCTCCGGCGCTTCCGCTTGGACATGCCTTGGGCAGAGTCGGCTGTTTTCTGACCGGCTGCTGCTATGGCCGGCCGACGGAAAGCTGGCTGGGTGTTGCCTTTGAACACCCTGCGGGCGGCGCGCCGGCAGGCGTAAAACTGCTTCCCGTCCAGCTTTTTGAGTCGGGCGCGGATCTGGTGATCTTTGCGCTGCTGCTCCTGCTTTTGAGAAAGCCGCGCAGCCGCTATTCCGGCCTCGCGTGGTACTGCCTGCTCTATGGAGCCGCGCGCTTCGTGCTGGAATTCTTCCGCTATGACGCCATCCGCGGCAGCGCCCTGTCTCTTTCCACTTCCCAGTGGATCAGCATCGGGCTGTGGATACTGGCGGGGATTCTGTTCCTGCTGGGAGAAAAAGAGCACAGAGGAAAAGTCCATGCGCTATAAATGTCTTGTCCTCGATCACGACGACACCGTGGTCAACAGCACCGCGACAATCCACTATCCCTCCTTCCTTGCCTATCTCCGGCGGGTGCGCCCGGGGCTGCATTACACACTGGAGGAGTATTTTGACAGGAATTTTGACCCCGGTGTTCTGGCGTTTTTCGGCGGCGAGCTGGGTTTTTCCGAACAGGAGATGGCGGAGGAATTCCGATTCTGGCAGGAATATGTCAAAACGCGCGTCCCGGAGGCCTATCCCGGTATCCGGGAGATTCTGGAGCGCCACCGCGCAGCGGGCGGCCTGATCGCGGTGATCTCCCATTCCATCAGCGACAACATCCGCAGAGACTACCGGGAGAACAGCCTGCCTGAACCGGATGCGATCTACGGCTGGGAGCTGGCGGAGGAGCAGAGAAAGCCCCATCCCTGGCCGATGCAGAATCTGATGCTGCGCTTTGGCCTGCGGCCGGAGGAAATCCTGATGGTGGACGACCTGAAACCCGGCTACGATATGTGCCGGGCCTGCGGCGTACCCTTTGCCGCGGCCGGATGGGCCAACGACGTGCCGCAGATCGAGACGTTTATGCGCCGCAACTGCGACTTCTATTTTAAGACCGTGCAGGAGCTGAATGAATTCCTGCAAAATACGAATGGATAACACAAAGGGCGCGTGCCGAAAGGCACGCGCCCGTTGTTTCTGCGTTAGGGAAGCTCTGATGCAATCACCAAGGATGGACGGAAAAGATTCGTCGTCCACCGCAGAGGATTGATTCAGAGGTTCTTAGGGAACCTCTGAACAAATCGGCTGCGGCGCTCGGCGGATCCTTTGCCGCAACTTTTCGGTTCGAAAACCTTGAAATACACAAAGTATTCCTGCGGTTTTCAAACCTCAATTTGCGACAAAATCTCTCGACTACCGCTCTTGCAGATTGATTCAGAGCTTCCTTAGATTTCCATGATGACCGGCAGGATCATCGGATTGCGTTTGGTGTTCTTGAAG
>CAJMQR010000169.1 GCA_905215665.1 uncultured bacterium
GCGTACGCTCTATCCAGGTGAGCTACGGGGGCATGTTTTTCTGCATGGGAGGATTTTCTCTATTATACTCAGGCGGCAGGGAAAAGTCAAAGATAAATTTTGTTTTCGCTTCTACGAAAAGCGTGTCATTTCGCCTCCGGCGCGTCATACAATGAATGTCAGCGCTTTATACGGGAGGTGCTTTTTATGGATCCGACGGATCGGAACGGCGACATTGACGACCTCATTTTCGCCGATGAGGAATACCGCCCCAGCGCGCGGTAGCGCGCCGCGGGGGTCCTCCGAAAATTCCTCTTTACAGATTCCACGGCTTGGGATATACTATACAGGTACCATATGGAATATCGGAGAAATAAGCTATGATTGAATTTGAAGAATATAAAAGCAAGCTCAGCGAGCTGAAACCCAAGCTGGAGGAGCTGCGCGCGGCCTTCCTGCCGCAGAGCGCCCTGGACGAGCTGGAGCGTCTGCACGCCATGGCGGAGGCTCCCGGCTTTTGGGACGATCCTGCCCGTTCACAGAAGGCAGTGATGCGCACGAAGCAGTTGGAACACAAGCGGGACAAGTTTGAGGCCATGTGCAGCTCCTGGGACGATCTGATGACGATCTGCGAAATGGCGCTGGAGGAAAACGACGACTCCATGCTCGACGAGCTGAAAGACGGCTATGCCAAGCTGGAGGCCGCCATGGAGGAGGCGCGGCTGGAGACGCTGCTGACCGGCGAATACGACGAGAACAACGCCCTGCTGTCCTTCCATGCCGGCGCGGGCGGCACCGAGGCGCAGGACTGGTGCTATATGCTCTACCGCATGTATACCCGCTGGGCGGAGGCGCACGGCTATACCTATAAGATTCTGGACTATCTGGACGGCGACGAGGCCGGCCTGAAATCGGCGGACATCATGATTGAGGGCGAGAACGCCTACGGCTTCCTGAAGGGCGAGGCGGGGGTGCACCGGCTGGTGCGCATCTCCCCCTTTGACTCCGCCGGGCGGCGGCACACCTCCTTCTCCGCGGTGGAGGTCATTCCGGAGATCACCGATGACGTCGAGGTGGAGATCCGCCCCGAAGATATTGAGATGCAGGTTTACCGCTCCTCCGGCGCGGGCGGCCAGCACATCAACAAGACATCCTCCGCCGTGCGCCTGATTCACAAACCCACCGGCATTGTGGTTTCCTGCCAGACGCAGCGCGACCAGTTCCAGAACAAGGAGACCTGTATGCGGATGCTGCGCTCCAAGCTGCTGGAGATCAAGGAGCGGGAACATCTGGAAAAAATCTCGGACATCAAGGGCGTGCAGCAGAAGATCGAATGGGGCAGCCAGATCCGGAGCTATGTCTTTATGCCCTATACGCTGGCCAAGGATACGCGGACGGGCTATGAATGTACCAACATTAACGCCGTCATGGACGGCGATATCGACGGCTTCATCAACGCCTACCTGACCTGTGCCGCGACCGGAAACTGGGCGAGCAAATAATTCGGCGGAACTGCGGCGAAAATCCTGCATTTTTTGAAAAAAATGCTTGAAATCCGGAAGGTTCTATGCTAGTATAATGATTACTGTTTGTATATTACGTTCGGGAGAACTGATTTTTTGGAGGTAACTCATGGCAGCTTTGAAAATTATCCTTCTGGTATTCCAGCTTATTTCCTGTGTGGTTCTGACCGCCATCATCCTGCTCCAGTCCAGCAAGAGCGATGGTATGAGCGCCCTGACCGGCAACTCGGATTCCTTCCTCGGCAGAAGCAAGGCCGCGACGATGGATGCGAAGCTGGAGCGCCTGACCAAGTGGGTCGCCGCAGTTTTCGTTCTGCTGACCCTGTTTGTGGCAATGCTTTATTCCATGTAATCAAATGATATA
>CAJMQR010000170.1 GCA_905215665.1 uncultured bacterium
GCAGTGTATTCGCTGCCGCTGCCAGAATCCTGTCTGCGTCATTCGCAAGCAGGAGCGGGACCTGAGCCGCGCCAATATCTTTTATGATGTACGCCGCACATGGATCACCCGCATCGGCTTTCTGGAGGAAAAGAAAGTACAGGTGACAAAGGGCGAGCGTGTGTTTCCCCATCCTGTGGCCCGAACGGACGCGGAGATCTGGCTGGAAATGAAAAAAGCGCACTTCAACCCGCTTTGGAGCAGCGCTGTGATCGACTCCCCGCACCTGACGCCAGAGGATCGGCGGCAGACATTTTTCAGCAAAATGCACCGCCGGTACGGGGAGTATGATTACTTTGAATTTCACTACGATGTGGAGAATATCCGCATTGCCAAAAGTGAGCAAAGAGATCTTCTGCAGGATCTGCGGGATGTGGCGGACGGCTTGGAGGTTGTCCATGCAGTCGATCTCAAAAAGGAGCAGGCCGCCAAAAAGCGGGAGTCGCGGCAGCGGCGCAAGGAGCAAAAGGAGCGGCGGCTGAACAAGCGGCGCTCTCCGGCTCCGCCCAAGGAGGAACAGCTTACACTACTGACAGAGGAGGAGCATTTCAGCGATGGCAGTCAAACTGGCTGAACAGACGAATGGGCCCCACATTTTTATGCGGCTCCGTCTGGACAGCGGCCGCGTCGAGGAAATCGACGCTTACACCACAGAGAAAGGCTGGCACTATGTTACCAGCGCAGACCGCACCCCGGAGGTACGGCTGCGGATCATTGCGGCGTTTCATACGCTGTATTGATCTGCTTTCTATACATTTCAGGAGAGGATGCCGGTTTTCGGCATCCTCTCCCTACTTGCACATAAGGATGTGATTTGAACATGAAATACGAATATTACCCGAAAAGGCGGACGGAGCAGGAGCGCAGAGAGCTGAATGAGCAGATTCTCCGCCTGCTGCAAAGCGAAGCCTGTGAGCAGGCCGGTGTGACCGACGAGGATATTTTCAATCGCTATACCGGCGATGGCGGCCTGCATGGGCTGCGGCGCAGCGACTATGAAAACTACAACGCATTCAGCGCGGCGAAAAAGGAGCTGGAAAACGGCCAGTTTTTCACACCGCCGCCCCTCTGCGAAATGATCGTTTCGGCGCTGCGCCTCTCCGACACAGATTTGGTAGCGGATCTCACCTGCGGCATGGGGAATTTCTTCAATTTCCTGCCAAATGAACGCAACGCCTACGGCTGTGAGGTCGATCCCAATGCCTGCGCCGTTGCCCGAAAGCTCTACCCGCAGGCACACATCGTACAGGGTGACATTCGGGACTATGAGCCGCAAGTGCATTTTGATGTTGTTCTGGGCAATCCGCCCTTTCACCTGCGCTGGGTCATGCCGGACGCCACCGTTATGACTTCTCATCAGTATTACTGCCTGAAGGCGGCAAAGCTGCTCAAGCCCCTCGGTATCCTGGCGGTTATTGTG
This sequence comes from uncultured bacterium, assembly GCA_905215665.1. GTDB lineage: Bacteria > Bacillota > Clostridia > Oscillospirales > Oscillospiraceae > JAZOXB01. Next base: position 1,460 of record CAJMQR010000170.1, read on the forward strand.
CCGGCATCCTTTCTCGCTGACAGCTTCTCCGACAAAAGCGCCATCCGCATGATGGAGAGCTGCTTCAGCTTCTTAGGGCAGGTGATGCTGCCGGAGCACGCCTTTTCAGACAGCGGCGTGGACGGATTTCCTACCAAGCTGCAATTCTGGCAGAAGAAAAGCACCGCAGCGGACTGGATGCCCAAACGGTACTCGACGGACTGCGCGGATATCTATATTCCCTCCGGGTATCCGGTTATGGCAGCGACCACGCTTTACGAGAAGCTTGTCATGGTCGCAAAGGCGGATCTGGCAGGCAATCGGAACAAAGTCTTTCTGGAACTGGCACAGCTCAAAACCACCAAGAGCACTTTTCTCTATCAGGTGAAGAAGTATCTGTATCAGATCCGAA
>CAJMQR010000171.1 GCA_905215665.1 uncultured bacterium
GCGATGGATTCTTTTTTGCCGATCTGCGAGCCTGTGGGATCCAGATAGGTGACATGCATCCCGAGATCATAGGCGGCGACCTCGAAGGAGCAGCGGGTGCGGGTGGAGGTCTTTTCGAAAATCAGCGCGATGGATTTGCCCTTCAGCGTGTCGTGGGGGATGCTGGCCTTCTTCTGCGCCTTCAGCTCGGCGGCGAGATCGATCAGACCTGTGATCTCCTCCGGCGTGAAGTCCAGAAGTGTCAAAAAGTTTCTGCCCTTGAGATTCATGTTATCCTCCTTATTCAGCCGCGCAGTGCTTTAGCACTGCCGCAGCGGTTTTCAACTGCTCCATGGGAATGTTCAGTGCGGGCAGCAGACGCACTTTCTGCTTGGCCGTGGTGACAAGGACACCCTGCGCCAGCGCCTTTTCCGCAAATGCACGGGAGGGAAGCGCCGTTTCCAGCCCAATCATCAGTCCCATGCCGGTGACGCTTTGTATGCCCTCGGCTCCGGTCAGCTCATGGAAGAGATAGGCGGAACGCTCCCGAACGCCGGCGAGCAGGCTGTCGTCGATGCGGCTGAGGATATTCACCGCGCCCGCGCAGCAGACGCTGTTTCCGCCGAAGGTCGAACCGTGATCCCCGGGAGAGAAGACGTCCGCGACGCGTTCGGAAAAGAGCGTCGCTCCGAGGGGAAGGCCCCCGCCCAGTCCCTTTGCAGTGGTCACAAGGTCCGGCTTCAGGCCGTACTCCATATAACCGTACAGACTGCCGCTGCGGCCGTTGCCGATCTGCACCTCGTCCGCGATCAGCAGCAGATCGTATTGCGCTGCCAAATCTGCAAGGCAGGCGGCATACTCCTGCCCGATGGGCGTGACCCCGCCTTCCCCCTGCACGGCCTCAAACAGAATGGCAGCACAGTGGTTTTCACGGATCAGCCGTTCCAGACCGTCCGCGTCTCCGAGCTCCGTATACAGGAAGCCGCCGGGAAGCGGCTGAAAATCCTGATGAAAGCTCTCCTGTCCGGTGGCAGCGAGCATGGCGATGGTACGGCCGTGAAAGCTCTTTTTCAGTGTGATGATGTTGTAATAATCGCTGCCCTTGTGCGTGCAGCCCCACTTACGCGCGGCTTTGACGGCGCATTCGTTGGCCTCTGCGCCGGAATTGGAAAAAAAGACCTTCGACATGCCGGTACGCTGGCAGAGCATCTGCGCAAGGGCTGCGGCAGGTGCGGAATAATAGAGATTGGAGGTGTGCTGAAATTTGGCTAGCTGCTGCGTGACCGCGTTCTGCCACGCTTCGTCGCACAGACCGAAGATATTGACGGCAATGCCGCTGCCCAGATCGATATATTCCCGGCCGTCCGCGCCATAGACAGTAGAACCCTTGCCCCCGGTGATCTCCAGCGGGAAACGGCGATAGGTGTGCGCAATGTACTGCCGGTCGATTTGCTCGGTAAACATAGAGAAGCCTCCGTTATGTAGCCTTCCGCGCGCAGGCGGAAGAAAAAGCTGTTTCCATTATAGCCGATTGCACAGGACGGGTCAAGTCCCAATGGAATAGACGAGGAAATTGTAATAGAAGGGGACATCCATCTGGCGGATGTGGCGCAGACGCAGGGCCAGCTCCGCGCAGCAGCTTCGGAATTCATCTCCGGTTTCCGTTTTTCCATAGGATTCCAGTGCAGAAAAGACACTTTCGATTTCGTCCAGCTCTTCATGGCTCAGCATTGCGCTGAGAAAATTGGAATGCCGCTCCCACTC
>CAJMQR010000172.1 GCA_905215665.1 uncultured bacterium
TGCTGTTGCTTTTTCTGTTCTTCCCGCGCGGCGTGTTCATCCAATTTTTCTTTCATCGCCAGAGCCGCGCCTGCGGCGAAGCCAATCGCCGCACCGAAGTTTTCGGCGGCGATTTTCGCCTCCATGCGCCGTCGCTTTTCCTCGGCGTCCTCATCTTCATCCAGTAGTGTCCCTGCGGCAGCTAGCCCAGCCGCGGCGGGCATCAGGGGAACAGGCTGCGGATCGCTACCACGCCATACCACCCGGCCATCGCCGCTGCGCCGATCACCAAAAGCAGCGCGATCCACTTGAGGGTCACCAGCAGACTGAAATCCGGCAGCCACCGAATCCATTTGCAGGAATACCGCTCGCTCAGATTCCCAACCCGTTCCAGCAGTCTGTTCATCTCCGTCAACGATTTCTGCATCTCCGTGAGCGACCGCTGCACCGGCGTCAGGTCGATGCGCGGTTTCAACTCCGGCAGGGTCTTCCGAATTTCCTCCAGCTCCCAGTTTATTCCGTCTGCCTGCTCCGTCAGCTTGTTCATCGCCTGCGGCAGATCGCACTGGATCACGATGGGCTGCATCGGCTGCGGCGCAGCCGGCGGCGCGCTGCTCGGCTGATTCATCCGCTTCAATTCCTCCATCGGTTTCCGCTGCTCGACGGAATTTTCTCTGGACGAGCTTTGCCCGTATTCTGAATTCATGCTCCATGACCTCCTTGCAATACTTTTCCTCGTGTAGTTTGTTGTCACGGCATTTTAGCCCGTCCGGCGTGGTGTAGGTGATGTACTTGCGGTTGTTTTCCCAACGCACCTGATAGCCCTCGGATTCCATCAGAGAAACGAAGGCGTCCTTGTCGGCGGCGTATTTCATGCACGCATCAATGGTGTTCATGAGCCGCAGCTTCCAGCTTTGGCCTTTTAGTGCCGTGTGGTATTCCGCGCCGCTCATGCCGCGGGCCTGCTGCGTTGGCGCGTCAAAGACAGGAAGACCCATTTCCTGACAGATCATGTCATTGCGCCGCATCAGTTCCTGGATCTGTTCCTTTGCCATGTGCAGCTTTTTGCCGGTTTCAAAGTTGACGGAGTTGATGATGCAGTGGGAGTGGATATGCTCCCGGTCTACATGGGTGCAGACCAGCACCTCACAGCCGTCGAAATACTCCGCCAGCCGCCGTGCGGCTTCGTGGGCCTGCCGGGGATCGACCGCCGCGCCCTTCGGAAAGCTCTGCACCATGTGGTAGAACATCACGCCGCCGTCCTTGTGGTAGAGCAGCTTCGTGTTCAGGAAATCGTCATAGGCGCTTTGGGGCTGACAGTTGATGCCGCTGACGAGCGGCCCGCCCTCCCACGTGGTTTTCTTTTCCTGCATGACGTAGAGCATCACGCCGCGCATGGCGGCGCGGGACTGCGTGCTCCGCTTGTAGTTCACAAAATGTACGATGGCCATACGGCTCACCGACCTTTCATGACTGACCGTAGCGCAACGCTGACCTCGGACAGCTCACCGGCAGCTTTTTCCAGACCGATGACCTGCACCTTACCCATGTTGGCAAGAACGGTGAGGCGGTTGATGTTGCTGCCGATGCCCTTGAGCTGGCGGAGCAGTTCTTTCTGCTCGTCGATGACGACGATTCGCTTGCCGAGACAGCAGGCGGTGACGTAGTCGCTCATGGACATGTGGGCCTTTGCCGCCAGTGCCCTGATCTTCTCGCGGTCAGCGGACGCCATGCGCGTGCTGAATT
>CAJMQR010000173.1 GCA_905215665.1 uncultured bacterium
GCTTGACACAGACAAGGATCTGCGCGTCCTCATAGAGAATCACAAAATCCACCGGCGATCCCTCCCTTCCGGAGAATATCATAGCGCAGAGCCGCGCAAAATGCAAGGATTGACAAAACGTCCGCCGGGATATACTATAAATATATAATAACCACATTCCGAAATACCAAAAAGGAGAGTATCGAAATGACACTGAAAATCGAAGGTATGATGTGCGGACACTGCCGTGCTCGGGTTGAAAAGGCGTTGAAGGCGGTACCCGGCGTGCAGGCGGTGGAAGTCAGTCTGGAGGACAAAACGGCGGAGGTCACCGGCAGCGCGTCTGAGGAGGAACTGAAGCGTGCGGTCGTGGAGGCCGGCTATCAGGTGAGCGAATAGAAAAAAAGGTTTTCCACGCGGCAAAAAGTTGCGTGGGAAATCTTTTTTTATGAAATTTGTGGAATTTGCCCATGCCATTTCTTTGAAAATTGTGGTATACTACAAATGTATGGAAACTATGGCACACAGAGAAAGGAGTGGAGCGGATGTTTCAGCGCGGAGAGACGGTTTTATACGGAACGGAGGGTGTTTGCAGGATCGCCGAGATACAGGAAATGAAGATCGGCAGGACAAAGGCGGAGTATTATGTCCTCAAGCCGGTCTATCGTGAAAGCGCCACGATCTATGTACCGGTGGATAATCCCACGCTTGTGGCGCGGATGAAGCATGTCCTCTCCCAGCAGGAGATTGACCGGCTGCTGGAAACGGTGCTGGAGGGGGAAGTGCCGTGGGTTGAGGACGTGAACGAAAGGAAAGCGGAGTACGGTAAAATTCTGTCCAGCGGAGACCGGCGCCTGCTGGTGCGCATGGTGCGGACACTGTATCTGCGGCGCCAGCAGCTCCGAACGCAGGGAAAGCAGCTTCGCACAGGCGACGATCAGCTCCTGCGGGAGGCGGAGAAGCTCCTGCATGACGAGTTTGCGCTGGTTCTGAACATTCCGCAGCGCGAGGTGCCGGAGTATATCCGCAGCCATGTCGAAGTCAGTGCCTAGGGAATCTCTGAACAGTATCTCTCGCTGACCGCTCTTGCGGATTCTTCTTAATAAAAACCAAAGGTTTATATTAAGAAGTAGTATCAGAGCTTCCCCGGAAGCCGGAATTGGAAAAACGCTTGCCTTTTGCGCGAAAGCTGCTATAATAGCGGCAAAAGGGAGCGATGCAAATGACCAGAGAACAGTTGATAGAGACGGCAGTGGAGCAGGGCTTTTCCGCCGCGGCGGTGATAGTGACGGAGAGGATCCCGTTTGACCCCGCTTTTCGCCCGCTGTGCGAGGAAAATCTCTGCGGAAAATACGGCGTGAATTATGCCTGCCCGCCGGACTGCGGCACTCCGGAGGAGATGCAGAGGAAAGTGACGCGGCATCGCCATGCGCTTGTACTCCAGACGCTCTGGCAGGTGGACGATTTTGCCGATGCCAAGGCAACCGGGCCGGCCAAGGCGGAACACAACGCCATGAGCCTGCGGCTGGTTCGGGAGCTGCGGAAAAACGGCTGTGACGGCTTTCTGATCGGCTCCGGCGGCTGCGCTTTGTGCAAGCCCTGCGCCATTGTGCGCGGCGAACCCTGCACTTTCCCGGATCTGCGCTATTCCTGTATGTCTGCCTACTGTATTTTCGTGCGCAAGCTCTGCGAGCAGTGCGGCATCGAGTACGACGCGGGCGCGGGACTT
>CAJMQR010000174.1 GCA_905215665.1 uncultured bacterium
AAGCACCAGGTGGATTTCCTCCTTTTCCAGAACCTCCAGCGCCTGCGCGCCGGTATAAGCCTCAAACACCTGATAGCCGTCCGAGGTCAGATAGATGCGCAGCGCGGAAACGATATCTTTTTCATCGTCGCAGGCCAGAATTTTGTACATAGCCGCAATCTCCTCACTTTTGGATGAAATTCACCTGCCGCGCCGTGACGCTGTGGTGAATGGGCTTCCACTCAACCTTTGTAAACAGCGCCGTCAGCGAGATCGGAATATAGGTAAACATGAACACGGGGAAGGTAAACGTATAAAGGATTTTCTTCCGCGCTGTCGTATGGATCAGCTTCCATTGTGTTGCCGTCGTAATCGCGCCGATCGCAAACAGGGTCAGGTACATGGAGCCGAGCATTTGCAGGATGGACAGCAGCGCCGCAAAGCCGCTGGCATCATTCGCAAGCTGCAGGGCAAACAGCGCCAGATTCGAGGCGGTTCCCAGAATGCTGAACACAAAGGCAGGCAGGATATTCATGGACATATCATAGCACGAGAAGCTGCCTTTGAAAATACCCCCGAGGAGCTTTGTCCCGTACTGCCGCAGAATTTGCAGATAGCCCTTTGACCAGCGCAGCCTCTGCCGCCACGACTGGCGGAATGTGGTCGGCTGCTCGTCGTACAGGATCGCGTCCGCGGCGATGCCGATCTTGTAGCCTTTCAAAATCTGCGCAGCGGAGAATTCGATGTCCTCGGTCAGCAGGTGGAAGGGCCAGCCCCCGCCCTGTTCCTCCAGAATTTTCCGGCTGAACAGAAAGCCCGTGCCGGAGACGGCGCAGCTCGTTCCCAGCAGCATCCGCGCATGGTTGAGATACTGCGACTCGCGCAGGAACCAAAGTGCGTAGCCCGCGGAAATCCAGTTGTCGCCGTAGTTTTTGGAGTTGCGGTAGCTTGTCACGATCTCATAGCCGTCGGAGAAGGTCTCGTTCATCCGTTCGATGTAGTCCGGCCGCAGGAGGTTGTCCGCGTCAAAGACGAAATAGCCGTCGAAGGGCTCCGGCTCGTCCTCCGCAATCTGTCTGAGCAGGGCATCGAGCGCGTAGCCCTTGCCGACGTTCTTGGTGTCGAAACGCTCATAGACCGTCGCGCCCGCGACGCGCGCGGTAAAGGCCGTGTGATCGGTGCAGTTATCCGCCATGACAAAGATTTTCATCCGCTCCTGCGGATAGGTCTGGCAATGCAGGCTTTCGATCAGGTCCGCAATGACCTTTTCCTCGTTCCGCGCGCAGATCAGAATCGCGTAACGGTTCATTCTGGGCGGCTTGTGCGGCTTGTCCCGCCGCAGATGCGGGATCAGAATATAAAAGAACTGATACGCGTAGCATAGCAGGAATGCTGCCATCAGCACCGTATTCATCGTTTCAAGGAATTCCATGGTAGTTCCCCTTTCTGTTTTGTCGGTACAAGTATAGCGCGGGGGCGCTTTAAGAAGCAATCGGGGAAATTCTTAAGAAATGATTAAAATCACCCGGCACGCCGTGCCGGGTGATCTCAGACTGTCAAAAAACCTTATTGGCCGAAGGTTTCGGAGGGAAGGAAAGTGTGAAAGGAAACCGTCAGGGTTTCCTTTCGCGTTCAATCACCCGCCGCAGCGGCCAAAATTGCAAAATAATA
>CAJMQR010000175.1 GCA_905215665.1 uncultured bacterium
CAGGAGATGTCGCCGCCTTCAAAGGCGGGGCCGGCCGAGCAGGCGCAGGACATCAGGAAGTCGCGGTTGCCGAAGACGATTTCGCCGTTGGTTCCGAGGTCGATAAACAGCGACAGCTCCTCCTTGTTCCAGATCATACCGGCAAAGGTGCCGGCAGTAATATCTCCGCCCACATAGGAGCCGATGTTCGGCGCAAGCAGGATATCCGCGTCGGGATGAAGCGGCAGGTTCAGATCCTTCGCCTTCAGTCCGTCCCAGTGGAAGAAGGCGGGAATATAGGGCTCCGTCCGGACGGGGTCGGCGTCCACGCCCACAAACAGATGGTTCATGGTGGTGTTGGAGGCGACGCACATCCGCAGGATCCGTCCTGCGGACACGCCCGCATCCCTGCAGAGGGCGGCGATCAGAGGAACGAGCGTCTCCCGGAGGATCGCGTCCTGCAGCTTCTTGCGCCCGCCGGGCTTTCCCTGCTCGACGATGCGGTTGATGACGTCCGCGCCGTAGCGGATCTGCCCGTTGCCGCCGGACGCCTTGGAAAGCAGGCGGCCGTCCTTCAGATCAAATAGTACCGCCGAAACGGTGGTTGTTCCGATGTCGACGGCAAGGCCGCAGAGTGCGGCGTCATCCGTCTGCCCCGTCACGTCATAGACGGTGAATACGCCGTCCTTCTTTTCTCCGATGACGCGCACCTTCCACTGCGCGTCGCGCAGAGCCCTCGGCAGGCGGCGCATGGGGTAAAACGGCAGCTCCACACGCGTGCAGCCGGTCTGCTCCTCCAGGGCCCATGTCAGGCGTTCGTTGTCCGGCATGGTATCCTCCAGTGTCGGCTCATTCAGGGTCAGATCGACCGTGCAGAAGCGGTTGCTCAGCCGGATACCGGCCTCCTTCACGCCCGCAAGCAGCGCCTCAAAAATGGCGACTTCCTCACCGGAGGAAAGATCCGCCGTTTTCATGCGGCTCCGGTAGGCCGAAGCGATGTCCGGCACCTGTACGGTCACATCCGAACGCGCATAGGTGCAGCAGGACAGGCGCCAGCCCTCGGCGTATTCCCCGTCGGAGATGTGCGAGGTCTGCAGGCCCTCCACCTCTCCGGACAGCAGCTTGACGCGGCACTTGCCGCACGAACCGTTGCCGGAGCAGGGCGCGTCTATGGCAACGTTTGCCTTGCGGGCGGCCTCCAGCAGGGTTTCCTCCGGAGAGACGCTGATTTTGACGGGCGCCTCGCCGTTTTCAAAGGTAAAGGTCAGTTCAAACATGGGACGGCCTCCAGTGGATTATTGTTTCGGCACCACGGCGAGAAACCGAAGCTCGCCGTCGCCGCGATTCTTCATGGTATGCGTGCTGCCCTTTGGGCAGTAATGCGCCTGCCTGGCAGACACAGTTTCCTCCGCGCCGTCGCAGACGATGGAGGCGGTGCCGGAAAGGACAAAAATTACCTCGCTGGAATCCGCATGGGTATGCTCCCCGATGGAAGCGCCGGGAAGCAGGCAGCCCTGCATCACAAGGCACAGTTCGTCACCGGCCGCGCGGCGGGAAAGAGTCTTTTCGCCGCCCTTGAAATTGGAAACAACAGTTTCCTGTATTTTGGAAAAATCAATCAACATTTGGGGTTCTCCTTTTTGCTGTTTGCGATTCCCCC
>CAJMQR010000176.1 GCA_905215665.1 uncultured bacterium
ATGATCAGCGCGTCCACGCCGCATTCGTTCAAAAGAGCCAAATGCGCCGGCAGAGCGTCAAGCTCGCCGCTGCGCGGCATGGTGTTGACGGTTACATGCACCTTGACGCCGTGGCTGTGCGCATAACGAACCGCCTCCGGCAGCTCCTGCGGAGAAAAATTCCCCGCAAAGGAGCGCATGCCGAAGCTGGTGCCGGCAAGGTAGACCGCATCTGCGCCGTAGAGAACCGCCATCTTCAGGCGCTCCATATCGCCGGCCGGAGCGAGAAGTTCCGGCTTTCTTTTATTCATCACCCTGCTCCATTAAGAAACGGTTGTGCTCGTCATAGGTTTCGGAGAAATGGTGAGTACCGGTCTGCTTATCCAGCGCGTAGAAGAAATAGTTCGTCTCGTTCGGATTCAGCGCGGCGGAGATGCTGTTCAGACCGGGGTTGGAGATCGGCCCGGCGGGCAGCCCCTGCCGCGTATAGGTGTTATACGGGCTGTCGATCTGTGTCTGCTCGTAGGTCAGGGTGCCGGTGATGCCGCCGAGCGCATATACAACCGTGGCGTCGATGTTCAGATAGGGATAATCCGCAGGACGGCAGAGACGGTTATAGATGACGGAAGCAATATCGGCGCTCTCGTCTGCCCCCGCAGTTTCCTTTTCCACCATGGAAGCCACGGTGATGAGTTCATAGACCGTAAACTTATGCGCTGCGATATATTCCTCGTCATAGCCGCGTCTTTCCCAGCTTGCCGCCAGATCTTCGTTCAGCACATCGAGCTGAGCTTTTGCCTCGTCGGAGAATTTCCGGCTGAAGGTGCCGAGCAGCTTGTTGAGGACACGTTCCGGATCGTCGTTGGAGTAGAAATAATAGGTGTCCGGGAAGAGGAAGCCCTCCAGCCGGTTCTCCTGTCCGTACGGAATTCCTTCCAGGAACCAGTAGTCAAATTTCGTTTCAGCGGCGCATTTCTTTAGATCCTCCGCTTTGCAGACGCCCTTCTCCTCCATGAGCGCAAATATCTGCGCACAGGTTTTGCCCTCGGGGATGGTTACGGTGACCTCGGTGCGGTTGGGACTGTTTTTGCGCATCCCGCTATTGATGGCGTGATAGTCATAATTATAGTGAAGCTGATAGGTGCCGGGAGACATGGAATCCGCCGAATGGGTGAATTTGCAGTACAGTTTGAACAACCACGGGTATTTGATGATACCCTCATCCTGAAGCATCTGCGCGATGTCGTCCAGCGTTGCGCCGTCTTCTATCGTGACCTCCACGGTATCCGCCGAGCGGCCGAAGGCCAGCACGTCCTGCGCGCACTCCCATGCGGCAAACCCAAGCCCCACGGACAGGAGCGAAACCGCGACGACATAGATAAGGATTTTCAGATACAGCGGGACAATCCTCTTTCTGCGACGGTCTTTTCTGGGAGGCGCCTCATAGGGGTTCTCCTCACCCTCATCGCCGGAGAACCCGTCTCCCTCATAGTCGCCGTAATCGTCAAAGGCGTTGCCGAAATCCGGCACAAAGTCCTCCGGCTGCTCCGGCGGTGTTTCCGCATCTTCCTGCGGATAAGGGTCGATATGATAATACTCGGAAGAATCTCCGTATTCGTCAAAATCTCTGTTTTTATCAG
>CAJMQR010000177.1 GCA_905215665.1 uncultured bacterium
GCATTTGCCTTCTCTCCGGAGGAGGGCACGGCCGCAGCCGCCATGGAGTATCCGCCCGAAGAGGTTGCGTTGCGCAGGGCAGAGATCATCAATGAGCTGCAGTCCCGCGTTATGGATGAATATAATGAAAAAATGCGCGGCCGGACGCTTGAGGTGCTCTGCGAAGGATATGTCGACGAAACAGAGTGCTATTACGGCAGAACTTATGCCGACTCGCCGGAGATCGACGGCAAGGTCGTCTTCACCAGTAAGGAACCGGTCAGAACCGGCAGCTTTCTTCCGGTGGAGATTACCGGCGTCAGCGATGGCGATCTGACAGGAAAGGCAAGGGCTATTTGAACTATGACAACTGCAACGAAAATCACTTTTGTACGCGTGCTTCTCATCCCTGTGTTTCTTGTGTGTATGTACCTTGTGGAGCCCTGCGGCGCGGTCATGCACTATGTTGCGCTGGTTGTTTTTGCGATTGCGAGCCTGACAGACCTCGTTGACGGTAAAATTGCGCGCCGCTACCATCAGGTGACAGATCTCGGCAAGTTTCTGGACCCACTGGCGGACAAGGTGCTTGTGATTGCCGCGATGGTGATGCTCTGCGAGTGGGGGATATTCCCGGCATGGGCGCTTATGATCGTTCTGGCGCGCGAGTTTGCGGTCAGCGGCCTGCGTATGATTGCCGCGAGCAAGGGAAGCGTGATCGCCGCCGGCTGGTCCGGCAAGGTAAAAACGGCTGTTACGATGACGGGAATTTCCGTGATGCTGCTGCTGAATACCTCCCTCTTCTGCGATCTGCTCGGCTGGAGCCTTGTCAACACGGTCAACTGGTGTGTCATTATCGCCATTTCCGTAACGACGCTCTATTCCGGCATAGAGTACTTTATCCAAAACCGGAGCGTATTTAAGAAGAATTGATTCTTTTCTTGACACCTTCGGGTGTAAATGGTAATATACTAAAGAAAATGAATATGCGCAATGAACGGAAAGAGTAGCCCGAACCTCCGCAGCAGAGAGCGCCTGCCATTGGCTGCAAGCAGGCGCGGCGGAGAAGGCGCGAAGTGCGTCCGGGAGCGCAGGGGAGACCCCGTTTGCCGCGTCAAGGCTTCCGGCTGCTTTTGAACTGCTTCATAGGCCGCCATAAGTGAGAAATCAGAGTGGAACCGCGAGCAATGCCCGCCTCTGGAGCGATTCAGAGACGGGCGTTTTTGTATGGAGGCGAGGAAATGCGGTTAAAAGAAACCATAGAGGCATATCAGCGGAACGATCCCGCGGCGCGGAGTAAGCTGGAAATCTTTTTCCTCTACAACGGGCTGCATGCCATCATCTACCATCGGGTGGCACACTGGCTGTTTACGCATCACATGAAATTCCTTGGGCGCTGGGTTTCACAGATCGCCCGCCGGCGGACCGGGGTGGAGATTCACCCGGCGGCGAAGATCGGAAGGCGGCTGGTAATCGACCACGGTACGGGAATCGTGATCGGCGCGACTGCGGAGGTTGGAGACGATTGCCTGCTCTATCAGGGCGTGACCCTCGGCGGCACGGGCGCAGCCAGGGAGAAACGCCATCCGACCCTTGGCAACAATGTGATGGTCGGGTGCGGCGC
>CAJMQR010000178.1 GCA_905215665.1 uncultured bacterium
AATCAGAGCTTCCTTAGTAGTATATTTTATCATTTTTTTTGCGGCAATGCAAGTGCTCCGGCGCGCGGGATCGTTTTTTCCGAAGGAATGGGGCGCGGCGGGAAAAACGAAATCCGCCGGCAAAACCGGCGGATTTGCGGAAGCAGGGCGGCGTTCAAAGGGGTTGCTGAATGCCGAGAAGGACCGGCTTGTCAAAGCCGCCGGCCTCGCAGCGGAAGGGCTTCATCGCGCCGCTTTTCACACGCTGCACGAAGTCCGCCTCGTCGCGGATGGGGACGGCGGACAGCATCCCGCCGAAGTGGCGCTCCGCTCCGGCCCAGTGGTTGTCCGTCCCGGCGAAGGCAAGCAGGTGATAGCTCCGCGCGTAGCTTTCCGCCATGCTGTTTTCAAAATCGCTTTTGGTGGCGTTATAGATTTCGACGCCGTGGACATGGCGCGGGAAAAGCCGGATATGGTCGATGTAGGACGCCTCCCGGAAGGGATGCGCCTGAATGATCAGCGCGCCTTCGCCGGCCATTAGGGTACACTGGTCGGTCTTTTTCATCCCTTCAAGCTCGGGATGCGCCAGGAACCAGTCCATGCCAAGGCCGTAGACAAGAAAATCCGTCCCGTAATAGGACATCTCCACGCCGCAGAAAACGGACAGGCCAAGCTCCCGCCCGATGCGCACGCCCTCCTCGTAGTCCGAGAAGTAAAAGCGGATGCGCTCCTCATAGGGAAGCGACCGGTCGATATTGATGTTGCCGTCGATAAAATGGTTCGTGATGAAAACGCCGGCGTAACCGGCGCGGCAGTAGAACTCAATGCTTTCCCGCACGCCCGCGTGCGCGCACCGGCTGACGGGAAGGGTATGCAGATGTGTTTCGTACAGATACATTTTTTTCTCCTCCGGCCCTTACTATAACGCAGAAGTCCCCGCTTTGCAATTCCATTTTCTTTCAAAGCCCCGCCCGGACGGACAAGATTGTTTTGACAAGCGCTGCGATACGGGGTATAATATAGGAAAAATACAGACGCAAAGGAGCGTAAACATATGAAATCAGGAAAAATCTGCGAGCGGGCTGCCCGCTTCCACCACGAGGACGGAGCGCATCCGCATGAGCACGGCCACGAGCATGCGCACGACTGCGCCCACGACTGCCAGACCTGTGGCGGCTGCGATCCCATGCAGGAGACGGTCGCGCTGATGCAGTATATGGTCAACCACAACGCCGCCCACGCCCGTGAGCTGGAGGCTCTGGCAAAGAAGCTGGGCGAGCTGGGCAACGCCGCCGCCTCGGAGCAGGTGCTGGCCGCCGTCTCGGAATTCGAGAAGGGCAATGTGCGCCTGGCCGCCGTGCTGGCGTCCCTCAAATAAGGAGGAAGCGTGATGTGTCTTTCCACCGTGTATAAAAACAAGATCTCGCCGGAGACGGTTGCGATGCCGAACGTCATGCGGATCGACGTCGAAGGGGACATGGTCATTCTGACCGACCTGCTGGAGCGGCAGATGGCCATTCACGGCACGCTCGTCACCGCGAATCTCGTCGAGGGTACCGCCGTCGTTCGGGAAACGGAATAA